>NZ_JBLLEB010000011.1:0-142258 GCF_047690175.1 Roseomonas sp. BN140053
GGCCGCCCGAGAGGAACGTTTCCCTGTCCCACAAACACCACCGACGCGGGGTGGAGCAGCCCGGTAGCTCGTCAGGCTCATAACCTGAAGGTCACAGGTTCAAATCCTGTCCCCGCATCTCCCCATCTCACACCACATCATCCCAATGCACACCACCCAACCCCAGGCCCGCATGGACCCGGGGTGCTGCGCGTTCAAAGGCGGCGTGGAGCAAGGGAGAGATGCGCTGAACTGAGACTTGGTCGTGAAAGCGCGGCTGTGAGTACGACCTTCTGCGCGCCGTCCAATCTCCCTTACAGCGGATCATCCTGCGGCGTCGCAGCGGCAGCAGCAGCTTCGGCATCGGCGGGGGTTTGCGTCGGCGGCCGCATGATGCGCCGGTACGCTGCACGGCGGCTCCCCGGTTGATCGAGGCCATAAGGGTCGGAATGGTGCACCAGCCGACCATCAGCCGCGGGCCAAACCGTCAGGTAAGCCAGCACCACCTGCACCTCCGTGGGTGGAACCGTATCGGTGGTACGGCCCGTGGCCACCGTGGCCCGGAGCACGGGCGGCATCGTATCGAGCAGCCACGCCGCGAGCTCGAAGATGCGCTCGACCCGCACGCAGCCGTGGGAGAGTGCCCGTCCCGAGCGGGCGAAGAGCTCGGGATTGCTGGTCCCATGCAGGAAGATTCCGTCGGAATCCTGCAAGCCGATGCGGATCGGGCCGAGCGGATTGCGTGGTCCCGGTGGCTGCACGAGATGCCCATTGATGGTGCGGAAACCGACCGCGCCGGCCGCGCGGATCTCGGGTTCGATGCTGGCGGGCACGTACCAGGGCGGATTGCAGCGGACCGAGGTGACAAAGGTCGCGAGCTGCGGCGTGCGCGTCCGTCCAGCCCCGACCACCACCCGGGAGCGGAGAACTTCGCGGCCATCCTCGTAGGCGATCACCTCCGCAGACGCGATGTTCACCACGATCAAGCGCGGTGCCGAGAAATCAATGGCCAAGTCATTCAAGCGCTCGAGCGTCCGGTCCAGCCCGATCCTGACCTGCCGGGCCGCAACCGGCGTCACGAGCTGTGCCTGAAGGAGACGGGCGCGCACGTCCAGGCTTCCCGTGGCCGGCGTGACCTGCCCCAGGGCCATGCGTGGCCGCAGGCCGACCGCAGTGGCCAGCGAACTGGCTCCGAGCAGGGCGACAGCGAGGGAGCGGCGTGTCGGGATCATTGTCCTGCCGGGAAGTTATGCGGCAACAGTGTAGCGCAGCCTCTCAAAATTTCTACAATGCATCGGTGCGAAAGGTGGAACGACCGTGCTGCGCAGCTATGCGGACCATTCTCGCACCACGTGGTGCGGGACGATGATGGTCTTGCCCCGGGATGAGGGGACGACGGCACCGGATTGCTGGCCGAGCGGAGACCGGGGCGCTGTAATCCGGCAGGCGCGGGGTTGGACGGGATCACGCCTACCGGCCGGTTGACCCGCCCGGCAGCCGTGAACAATGCTGCCGCTTCAACCTGAGAATCTCCGTATGCCCCGATTGCTGCGTTTCACCTTCACGCAAGCCGGCGTGTCCGGCCGCGTCGAGCTCCACGAATCCCTTGCCCCGCGCACGGTGGACGCGATCTGGGGTGCCCTGGCCGAGCCGGTGCGGGAGCTGAGTTTCCACGCCATGTATGCCGGGCCGGAAATCATGATCGGCCTGCCCGAGGCGGCGCGGAGCTTCGACCCTCGTGCCCTGCCGCCGGAAAACCAGACGGTGATCCCCGCGCCCGGCGACGTGCTGTGGTTCTACCAGGCACCCAACCTGATGAAGGGCTTGTCGGACGAGTTCTGGGAGGTCGGCATGTTCTACGGCGAAGGGGGGCGCGTCTTCGGGCCGCTGGGCTGGACGCCGGTCAGCATGTTCGGCCGCATGCTGCCCGAGGATCTGCCGGGCTTCGCGCGCGAATGCGCCGACATCCGGCTGCACGGCGCCAAGATGCTGGAAATCCGGCGCGGGGACTGAGCCGCTATACTTTGCCGTTGCGGCAGCCGTCCCACTGCCGCGACGCACTCTGCCCTACGGGACTGAAGCAGGCGGCTGAGCGTCCCGGCAGCCGAGCCGCGCTTCCAGGGCGTGGGCGGCAGCCAGCAGGCGGACCTCGCCGCCGCGACGGCCGACCAGTTGCAACGACAGTGGCATCCCCGCGGCATCGAAGCCGCAGGGCAGCACCAGCGCGGGGTGGCCCGTGACGTTGAAGGGGATCCGCAGGGACGGCTGCTGTGTAAAGGGAAAGCTGTCACCCACCGTGTCCGCGAAGAACGGGGCGCCCGACACTTCGCCGGCGCAGGCCAGCACGTCGTAACGATCGAACAGCGCGTCCATGGCGGCAGCCAGGCGTTGCCGCTGCCGCTGGGCCTGCAGCAGGTCGGCGGCCGACAGGAAGGCACCGAGGGCAAAGCGGTGCCGGGCGAGGCGGCCGTAGACCGCAGGATCGTTGCGAAGCTGCGCTTCGTGGTTGGCGAAAGCCTCGCTCAGCAGGATGACGCGGCCACAGGCGTCCAGCAGGTGCGGATCGGGCGGCACCGCATCTTCCAGCCGCGCGCCGAGGGTGGCGAACAGGGACAGCGCGCCTTCCACCGCGTCCACCACCGCTTCTGAGGCGCGCACCGCCGGGCCCGCGAAGAAGGTGCGCAGCACGCCCACGCGCAGCCCGGCCAAGTTCTCGCTCAGCTGCGGTGCCGTGGCAGTGCCGGCGATGGCGTCCAGCAGCAGGGCGCAGTCCTCGACCGTGCGGGCCAGGGGGCCGGGCTCGCCCAGGGTAAAGGTCAGGGGCAGCACGCCGCTTCGGGGAACCAGCCCCAGCGTCGGCTTCAGCCCGACCACGCCGCAATAGGCGGCCGGCTGCCGGATGGAACCGCCGGCATCGGTGCCCACCGACACCGGCGCCTGCCCATCCGCCACTGCCGCGGCGGAGCCGGAAGAGGAGCCGCCGGGGATACGCTCGGGGTTCCAGGGATTGCGGGCAGGCGGGAAAGGCAGGTCGAAGCTCGGGCCGCCATAGCTCAGCTCGTACATCGCCTGCTTGCCCAGGATCACTGCGCCCACCTCCCGCAGGCGCGACACCAGCGCGGCGTCGCTGTCGGGCACCTGGTCGAGGAAGCGGCGCGAATGCCCGGTGGTGCGCAGCCCGGCCGTGTCCAGGCAGTCCTTCAGCCCCAGCGGCACGCCGTGCAGCGGGGCGCGCGGGCCGTCGCGGCGGATGGCGGCATCGGCGGCGCGGGCCGCCTGCAGGGCACCCGCGGGGTCCAGGGTGATCCAGGCGGCGATCTCCGGCTGCCGGGCGGCGCTGCGCTCCAGCAGGGCCTCGGCCCAGGTTTCCGCCGTCAGGCTGCCGGCGGCGAGGCGGCGCGCGCCCTCGGCGGCGGAAAGCCGGGCGAGGTCGGTCACCCCTCGACGCCCAGGGGCGGACGCGGGGGCTGATCCTGCGGCGTCAGTTCTTCGCGCAAGCGGTCGAGCTGCGGCTGCATGCCCGCGAAGCCCCGGCGCAGGGCTTCCAGATCCGCATCGGTCAGCCGGCCGAGGCCGAGGCGCTCGGCCCAGGCGCGGAACTCCGCCGGGCTCACGCGTCGATCCGTTCCACCACTTCCACCACCTGGTCGCCGTTGAACAGCGGCATCCAGGCGCGCTTGATGGAGCCGACCCAGGCGCGGGGCAGGGGACAGGTGATCGTCTCCACCACCTCGCCGAAGATGTCGATCATCTCGCCCATCGGCTGGCCGCCCACCATGTCGTCGCCGGGCGCGATCAGCGGGCGCCAATAGCCGCCGCGCCGGCACTTCACGTGCACGGCGTTGCCGCCGTGGCGGATGTCGCTGACCTCCGGCACCTCGCCCGGCAGCATGCCCAGGGCGCGCGTCAGCCCGTGCAGCGTGACGCGGAAGTTGGTCAGGTCGTCCTCGGTGACGCGGGCGCCGCCGCCGCTCTCCACGATCAGCGCGGCCTTGTTGTGCTGCCGGGTGACGTTGGTGAAATAGGCGCCGTCCAGCCAGTCCTCGCTGGAGCCCCACTGGAAGCGCGAGCCGACGCAGCCGGCCAGCCGCCGGCTTTCCCGCTCCGCCGCGCCGTCGCCCTTGGCATCGAAGATCACGTAATGCGCGGTGATGGTCAGCTCGCCGCCGGAATGCAGGTCCAGCACGGCGTCGCCGCCTTCCGCGCCGGCGATGGACAGCAGCCGGTCGGCCAGCTGCTCGCTCACCGTGCCGTCGGGCTTGCCGGGAAAGACGCGGTTCAGGTTCATGCCGTCCTGCGGCGTCAGGCGGCTATGGGTGCGGGCGCCCAGCGGATTGGCCACCAGCAGCGCGGCGATGCTGCCCTTCAGGGCGGACAGGTCGATCTCGCGCAGGAAGCGCGCCAGGGACACCGGGCCGACATTCTCGCCGCCATGGATCAGGCACTGCACCAGCAGCCGTGGCCCGGGCGAGGCGCCGCGCGCCAGCAGCACCGGCGAGACCAGCGGGCCGTCGGGGTAATAGCCCAGCTCGATGAAGCCCTTGGCCAACTCGCCGGGCGCGGCTTCCGCGGTTCCGAAGCGCATGCGGTTCTCTCCTCCGGGCTCAGCCGCCGGGTATCACGATCAGATCCTCCGCCCGCCAGCGCGCGGTGGCGGCAGTACCGGCGGGGAAGCGGTCGGCATAGGCGGCGGGACCCTCGATGCTCAGGGCGCGGCCGCCGGGCAGGCGCAGCATCAGCTGCGTGCCGGTGCCCAGGAAGGAGGCCAGCTCCACCCGGCCGGCGACGGCATTGGGCTCGTCGGCGACGGGCGGCGTTTCCTCCAGCGCGATCCGCTCGGGCCGCAGCAGCAGCGTGGCGGGGCCGGCGGGCGACGCGGCCGGCGCCAGCGCGATCCCGTCCTCCGAGCGTAGCGGCCCGGCCGGCTGCGGCGTCGCCTCGAACAGGTTGGCGCGGCCGATGAAGCTGGCCACGAACCGCGTGGCCGGGCGGTCATACACCTCGCGCGGGGTGCCGAGCTGTTCCAGCCGGCCTGCGTTCATCACCGCGATGCGGTCGGAGATCGCCATGGCCTCCGCCTGGTCGTGGGTGACGAAGAGGGTGGTCAGGCCCAGCTCGGTTTGCAGCCGGCGCAGCTCCACCCGCGTGCCTTCCCGCAGCAGCGCGTCGAGGTTGGAGAAGGGCTCGTCCAGCAGCACCACCGCCGGGTTGATCACCAGCGCCCGCCCCACCGCCACGCGCTGCTGCTGCCCACCCGAGAGCTGCCGCGGCAGCCGCTTCTCCAGCCCGTCCAGCCGCAGCAGTGACACCATGCGGGCCACGCGCGCGGCGGCCTCGGCGCGCGGCACGCCGCGGCGGCGCAGGCCGAAGGCGATGTTGTCCGCCACGCTGAGATGCGGAAACAGCGCGTAGGACTGGAACACCATGCCCGCATCGCGCTTGTGCGGCGGCAGGGTGGTGATGTCGCGCCCGCCCAGCTGGATGCGGCCCTCCGTGGGCTCGATGAAGCCGGCCACCATGCGCAGCGTGGTGGTCTTGCCGCATCCCGAGGGGCCCAGCAGCGCCAGCAGCTCCCCCGGCCGGACGGAAAGGTCCATGCGCTGCACGGCCGTGCTGCCGCCGTAGCGCTTCACCAAGCCGTCGAGAACGAGGCCCGTGCTCATCGGCGAAACACCTGTTGCAGCAGCATCACCAGCAGGGCGAGCAGGATCAGCAGCGAGGACACCGCCGCCACGGTGGGGTCGAAGGCCATCTGCGCGGCGCCGTAGAGCACCACGGTCAGCGGCGCTTCCCGCGCAGAGCCCAGGAAGAGGGCCATCTCGACCTCGTCGAAGGAGAAGATGAAGGCCAGCGCCGCGGCGGCCAGCAGGCCCGGGCGCACCGCCGGCAACGTCACCAGCAGGAAAGCCTGCAAGGGCGAGGCGCCGAGGTTCTGCGCCGCTTCCTCGATCGAGCGGTCGACGCGGCGCAGCACCGGCAGCATCACCCGCAGCACCAGCGGCACGCCCACCAGCAGGTGCGACACCACCAGCCGCGTCGTGCCCGGCGGCGCCAGCGGCCGGGTGGAGAAGAACAGCGCCAGCGCCACGGCCAGCACCAGTCCGGGCAGCACCAGCGGCGACAGGAACAGCGCTTCCAACAGCGCCCGGCCGGGAAAGTGGAAACGCGTCAGCGCCACGGCCGCCGCCGTGCCGACCACGAGGGAGATCAGCGCCACCGTTCCCGCCAGCCGGACGCTGACCAGGAAGCCGCCGAGGTAGCGGGAATCCGCCAGCGCCGAGCGGTACCAGCGCAGCGACAGGCCCTGCGGCGGAAAGGCGAGGTAGCCGGTGTCGCTGAAGGAGGCGCCCACGATCACCAGCAGCGGCCCCAGCAGGTAAAGGAAGGCCAGCGCCGAGAGGATCAGCAGCACCCAGCCGAGGGGATCGCGCAGCGTGGTCACGGGCGCGGCTCCTCGGGCCCGTTCTCGCCCAGGAAGTACCCGTAGGTGAGGGCCACCGCGAGGGAGATGGCCAGCAGGATGGCGGCGATGGCGGCGGCGAAGGGCCAGTCCAGCAGTTCCAGCACCTGCTCGTAGATGGTCACGGCCATGAAGTGCCCGCGCGCGCCGCCCACCAGGGAGGGTGTGGCGAAGGCGCTGACGGAAAGCGAGAACACCAGCAGCGACCCCGCCACGATGCCGCCCCGCGCCAGCCGGAAGGTCACCAGCCACAGCGCCGTGGCCGGGGTGGCGCCCAGGTTCATCGCCGCGTTCTCCAGGTCCCGGTCCACCCCGCGCAGCACGGCGAACAGGGTGATCACCATGATCGGCAGCAGCACCTGCGCCAGCGCCACCACCACCCCCGCGAAAGTGCCGAGCAGCTGGAAGTCCGCCGCCACCAGCCCGGTGGATTGCAGCGCGCGCGACACGGCACCACCGCGGAAGAACAGCACCATCCAGGCGAAGGAGCGCACCACCGCGCTGACCCAGAGCGGAAAAGTGGTGAGCAACAGCAGCAGCCCGGCCCAGCGGCTTTCCGACCGCGCCAGCAGGAAGGCGAGGGGAAAGCCCAGCACCAGCGTGACCAGCGTCACGCACAACCCCAGCAACAGGCTGTTGCCCAGCGTCGCCAGGTAGAAGCTGTCGCCCAGGAAGCGCGTGTAGGAGGCGAAACTCACCGGCGGCGGGTTGCCGAGCGATTGCAGCAGCAGGTCGAATTGCGGCCACAGGAACAGGAGGGCGAAGAGCAGCGCCGCCGGGGCCAGCAGCCCGACGGCGACCAAGCCCTTCCGGGCGGCGGCGGTCACCGCGTAGCGATCTCGCGGTTCCAGCGCTCCGTCCAGGCCGCGCGGTTGGTGTTGATGGCGTCGCGGTCCAGCGTGGCCAGACGGTCCGTCGGCGCCATGAAGCGCGACACATCCGGTGGCAGTTGCGTACGGGTGTTCACCGGCGCCCAGCCGATTTCCCGCGCGATAGCCACCTGCACCTCGGGGTCGAGGTGGCGGTCGAGGATGGCCGAGGCCACGTCGGCATTGCGCGAGCGCCGGGCGACGCAGCCCACCAGCAGCGAGTAGGGCGCGCCTTCTTCCGGCACGGCGTAGCCGATCGGCAGGCCCATGGCGCTGGTGCGCAGCGCCGAGGCGCCGTCATAGGGCATGATCCAGATGTCGCCATTGGCGAACAGCGTCTGCACCTCGGCCGGTGAGCGGAAGATGGAGGCGCGCGGCGCGATGCGCTTCATCGCTTCCAGCCCGGGGGTAATGTTGCTCTCGCTGCCGCCGTTCAGCTTGGCCAGCATCACCAGGAAGTCGGTGCCGTAGCCGTTGGTGATGTGCGGGAAGGCGACGTGCCCTTCGTACTCCGGCTTGAAAAAGTCGCGGTAGCTGGTGGGCGGGGTGGAGATCTTGTCCGTGCGGTACAGGATGCCCTCGGTCACCAGGCCCCAGGCGATCCAATGGCCTTCCGCGTCCTTGAGGTGGTCCGGCACGCCGGCGAAGTTGCCACCGGCGGGGATGGGTTGGGTCAGCCCGTCCACCTTGGCCGCGCGTTCCTGCCCGCCGGAGAACATGAAGAGGTCGATCTGCGGCGCCTGGGTTTCCGCGCGCATGCGGGCAAAGGCCTGGGCGGAGAGCAGCGGCGTCTGCGTGCCGCGGGCGCCCGTGTCGGCCGCCACCTTGTCGAACACGATGCGCTGGATCAGGTCCTGGCTGGCACCGCCGAAGGCGGTGGCCGCGATCTCGCGCCCGCGCAGGGATTGCGCCCGCGCCGGGGTGCCGGCCAGCACGGTGGCGCCCAGCCCCGCCCCGAGCAGCGATCGCCGTCCCAGGCCGGCGAGCCCCGGAATGTTTGCGTCCCGCGCCATCTGCCCTGCTCCCGTTTCGCAGTGCAGCAGCCTCGCCTCTCACAGGCACGTGTGCAAGGGGCGACGGGCAGCGGTGCCCCGTTCTCCCAACCCGTGGGAAGGGCGGCCCGGCGGGCCGTCCTTCCCGGGCCGTCACGCCGGCATGGGCAACGTCTCGATCAGCTTGTCCAGGGTGATCGGGTAGTCCCGCACGCGGATGCCGGTGGCATTGTAGATCGCGTTGGCCACCGCCGCGCCGACGCCGCAAAGGCCGAGCTCGCCGACGCCCTTGGCCTTCATCGGCGAGGAGATCGGGTCCACCTCGTCGAGGAAGATGACCTCCTGGTGCGGGATGTCGGCATGCACGGGCACCTCGTAGCTGGCGAGGTCGTGGTTCACGAAGAAGCCATGCCGGGTGTCGACCTCCAGCGCCTCCGTCAGCGCCCCGCCAACACCCATGGTCATCGCCCCGATCACCTGGGAGCGCGCGGATTTCGGGTTCAGGATGCGGCCCGCGGCGCAGACGGCCAGCATCCGCCGCACCCGTGTCTCGCCGGTGTAGGCGTCCACGTTCACCTCCACGAAGTGGCCGGCGAAGGTGGATTGCTGGTACTTCTTGGACAGGTCGCCGTACTCGATCAGGTCCTCGGCCGAGAGCCCCGCATCGCCTGCCGCCTGTCCGAGCGGCGCGCTGCGGTTGCCCGAACGCACCTGGCCGTCGGCGAAGACCGCGTCGGAGGAGTTGAAGCCCAGCTGCCGCGTCACCGCGTCGCGCAGCTTCACGCAGGCGGCATAAACGCCCGCCGTGGAATTGTTGGCGCCGAACTGGCCGCCCGAACCGGCCGAGGCCGGGAAGTCGGAATCGCCCAGCCTCACCACGACCTTGTCGATCGGCACGCCCATCATCTCCGCCGCGGTCTGGGCGATGATGGTGTAGGAGCCCGTGCCGATATCGGTCATGTCGGTCTCGACGGTGACCATGCCCTGCGCGTCCAGCCGCACGCGGGCGCCGGACTTCACCAGCAGGTTGTTGCGGAAGCCCGCGGCCATGCCGTGGCCCACCAGCCAGCGCCCTTCGCGCTTGCCGCCGGGCGTGCGGTTGCGCTCGTTCCAGCCGAAGCGCTCGGCGCCCAGGCGCAGGCATTCCACTAGTTGGCGCTGCGAGAAGGGGCGCTCGGGGTGTTCCGGGTCCACCTGGGTGTCGTTGAGGATGCGGAACTCGACGGGGTCGAGGCCGAGCTTCTCGGCCATCTCGTCCATCGCGATCTCCAGTGCCATCATGCCCGGTGCCTCGCCCGGGGCACGCATGGAGTTGCCCTCCGGCAGGTCCAGCTCCGCCAGCCGCATGGAGGTCAGGCGGTTGGCGCCGGCATAGAGCAGCTTGGTCTGCGACACCGCCGTTTCCGGCTTGCCGTCGGGCAGGTTGCCCGAGATGCTCTCATGCGCGATGGCGGTGAGCTTGCCGTCGCGCCCGGCGCCGAGGCGGATGCGCTGGATGGTGGCCGGGCG
Organism: Roseomonas sp. BN140053; assembly: GCF_047690175.1. Classification (NCBI taxonomy): domain Bacteria; kingdom Pseudomonadati; phylum Pseudomonadota; class Alphaproteobacteria; order Acetobacterales; family Roseomonadaceae; genus Roseomonas; species Roseomonas sp. BN140053. The sequence goes on from NZ_JBLLEB010000011.1 coordinate 9,810, forward strand.
GTGCGTGGTGTTGTTGGCCACCAGCGGCCGGGTGAGGGAAAGCTTCACCGGCCGGTTCGCCGCCTTGGCACCCAGCGCCGCCAGCACCGCGTCCGCGCGCAGGAACAGCTTGCCGCCGAAGCCGCCACCGATGAAGGGGCTGTCCATCCGGACATTCTCGGGCTGCAGGCCGAGCGTGTCCGCGATGTCCTTCTTGCCCCAGGTGATCATCTGGCTGGAGGTCCAGACGGTGAGCTTCTCGCCCTCCCACATTGCGGTGGAGGCGTGCGGCTCCATGGCCGCGTGGCTCTCGTCGGGGGTGACGTAGGTGGCGTCGAGCTGCACCGGGGCCGCCGCGAAGGCCGCGTCGAAATCGCCGACACGGTCGATCGGCGGGGCGCCGCTGCCTTCCTGGCTGTCGCCGCCCACCAGCGGGGCGGCGCCGGCGGCCGCGGCCAGGTCGAAGCGCCCGGGCTCGCGGTCGTAATCCACCTTCAGCCGGGACGCGGCGTCGCGGGCCTGCTCGAAGCTTTCCGCCACCACCACGGCGACCGCCTGGTGGTAGTGCTGGATGTCCGGCCCGCCGAACAGAAAGGCGACGTTGTGTTCCGCCTTTTTCAGGCGGGGTACGTCCAGCGTGGTCACCACGGCGAGCACGCCCGGCGCGGCCTTGGCCGCCGCGGCATCGATCGCCCGGATGCGTCCCTTGGCGATGGCCGAGCCGAGCACGAAGCCGTAGGCCGCATTGGGAGCGACGTCGTTGCGCTCATAGGCATAGGGCGCGGTACCCGTGGTCTTGAAGCGGCCGTCGATGCGGTCGAGCGGCTGGCCGACGACCTTGAGCTGGTCGATCGGGTTCTCAGTGGCGGGGGTGTCGAACTTCATGGCTTTCAGCCCTTCGCCTCGGCCAGCACGGAAGCGAGCGTCCGTTGCGCCAGGGTGACTTTGAAGGCGTTGTCGCGGGTGGGCCGGGCATCGGCCAGGATCGCGGACATGGCGGGCCTGGCGCCACGCGGCAGCTCCGCCTCCGCTTCCTCGACTCGCCAGGGCTTGTGCGCCACCCCGCCCAGTGCCACGCGCCCCGTGCCGTCCGGCTGCACCACGGCCGCCACCGAGACGAGCGCGAAGGCGTAAGAGGCGCGGTCGCGCACCTTGCGGTAGATCTGCGCCCCGCCGGCAGGCGGCGGCAGCGTTACCGCCGTGATGAGCTCACCTGCTTCCAGTGCCGTGTCGATATGGGGCGTGTCGCCGGGCAGGCGATGGAACTCGGCCATCGGGATGCGGTGCGTGCTGCCGTCAGGGCGCACGGTTTCCACCGTCGCGTCCAGCACCCGCATGGCCACCGCCATGTCGGAAGGGTGGGTGGCGATGCAATGCTCGCTGGTGCCGACCACCGCCAGGCCGCGCGTGACGCCGCCGATGGCCGAGCAGCCCGAGCCGGGGACGCGTTTGTTGCAGGCCATGTTGGTGTCGTAGAAATAAGGGCAGCGCGTGCGCTGCAGCAGGTTGCCCGCGGTGGTCGCCATGTTGCGCAGCTGGCCGGTGGCGCCGGCCAGCAGGGCGCGCGACAGCACGGCGTAGTCGCGGCGCACCCGCGGGTCGGCCGCCAGCTCGGTGTTGCGCACCAGGGCGCCGATGCGCAGGCCACCCTCGGGCGTGGGCTCGATGCGGTCCAGCCCGAGGCCGTTGACGTCGATCAGGTGCGTCGGCGCCTCGATCTGCAGCTTCATCAGGTCCAGCAGGTTGGTGCCGCCGGCGATGAACTTGGCCCCCGGGTTGCGGGCGGCCGCGGCGGCGGCGGCGGGGGTGGCGGCACGCTCGAAGGTGAAGGGCTTCATGCCTGCCTCCCGGCGACCTCGGTGATCGCGTCGACGATGTTGGAATAGGCGCCGCAGCGGCAGATGTTGCCGCTCATGCGCTCGCGCAGTTCCTCGGGGGTGAGCTGCGCGGGGGCGTTGAGGTCGGCCGACACATGGCTGGGGATGCCGGCCTCAATCTCGCGCAGCATGGCCACGGAGGAGCAGATCTGGCCGGGCGTGCAGTAGCCGCACTGGTAGCCGTCATGCTTGACGAAGGCCGCCTGCATGGGGTGCAGCTGGTCGGGCGTGCCCAGGCCCTCGATGGTGGTGATGCTGTCGCCCTCATGCATCACGGCGAGCGTGAGGCAGGAATAGATCCGCCGCCCCTCCACCATCACCGTGCAGGCGCCGCACTGGCCGTGGTCGCAGCCCTTCTTGCTGCCGGTCAGGTGCAGGTGCTCGCGCAGGGCGTCGAGCAGCGTGGTGCGTGTGTCCAGGTCGAGGTCGCGGGCCGTGCCGTTCACGGTCAGGGAAACCTTGGTCAAGCTCGGCCCTCCGGGCGGGGTGATCGGGGATGGCGCGGGCGCTGCGGGCTGGGCCACGGCAGCGGGGCCCGTCAGCACGGCCGCCGTGGCCGTGGCGCCGACCAGCAGGCCACGCCGGGACAATTCAGACTCTTCGGAAGCCTGCATGGCTCGTTCCGATCCTTCTCACCGGCGGAATGGTGGCGGGGGCGCCGAACCGCGGTTGCGATGCTTCCGGGGCGTGAACATGCGCCCCTGATCCGGCCCTGGCGGCCCGGCTGATGCGACAACGCCCGGCAACCCCCATCGGCGCCTTTTTCCGGCCATGAACACGGAAACGGGAAATGCAGCCGCGATTGATCCGGATGTGACGCGACCCGTGCTTCGGGCGTGTCCTTGGCCGTCGTGGCCGTGTTGCGGATGGTTCTCATCCAGGTGGCGCCCGAAGCGCTCGACCACCGTCACGGATCGGCGAAGGCACGGTGGCGGAGCCCCCACCAGCGGCCGGGTGCACTCGCGATCCGCTACCCGACTCCCCTCGTGGCCCGACCCACCTTACGAGCATCCCGGATCGGCTGCCCGGTGAGGACATGACATGATGGTGTGCGCTTGAGGAACCTCGTCGAGGCGTCGCAGGCCCTGCTTCTCACCCTGGCGCTGGGGAGTGCCGGCGGGTTCCTGCTGGAAAGCCTCGGCATGCCGGCGGGCTGGCTCTGCGGCTCGGTGCTCGCCGTGGCGCTGGGTGCCTTTCGGCGTTGGCCGGTGCGCGTGCCCGATCCCGTGCGGGACGGCACCTTCGCCGTGCTCGGGACCTCCATGGGCAGTGCCCTGACCCCGGACACGATCAACGATATCCGGCTCTGGCCGCTCAGCATCGCCCTGCTGCTGCTCTCGGTGGCCGCCACCATGGCGGCGGTGGCCTGGTACCTGCGGCGCGTCCATGGCTGGGACGCCGCCACCGCCCGGTTGGCGGCGGTGCCGGGCGCCCTGTCGGCGGTGCTGGCCCTGGCGACGAGCACCACGGCGCAGTTCCCGGTGGTGGCGCTGTCGCAGACCCTGCGCCAACTCCTGCTGGTCAGCCTGATGCCGCTGGCGCTTGCCTTCGACCACCGGGGTGCCCCGTTGAGCACCGCGAGCCCGGCCAGCCTGCCCGACATGGCGCTGATGCTGGCGGCGGGCCTGGCCGGCAGCCTGCTGCTGGCCAGGCTGCGGGTGCCGGGCGGACGGCTGGTGGGGGCGATGCTGGCCAGCGGGGCGCTGCACCTGGGCGGCTGGGTGTCGGGGCGGCTCGACCCGGCGGTGCTGACGGCGGCCTTCGTACTGACCGGCGCCGTGATCGGCAGCCGCTTCGCCGGCGCCCGGCCGGGGCTGCTGCTGGCCACGATCAAGCCGGCCACGATCGGCACCGCCATCGCCGTGACCATTTCCCTGGGGTTCGCGCTGCTGTGCCAGCGCCTGCTCGGCCTGCCGCTGCCCGAGATCTGGCTGGCCTATGCGCCCGGCGGGGTCGAGGCGATGACGGTGATGGCCTTCGCGCTGAACCTCGACCCGTCCTATGTCAGCGCCCACCACGTGCTGCGGCTGCTGGCCATCACCCTGCTGAGCCCGCTCTGGACCTGGTCCATCGCCGCCCACCGCGTCGCGGCCCCCGCGCCACCCGAAGCTGCGCCGCCGTCCCCCTCGGAACGTCCCTAGTCCGCGCTCTCCGCCTCGGCCGACCACAGCGACTTGCCGGAGCGCGACACCCGGCGCATGCCCATGTGGTACTCGTAGAGTTCCGGCCGGTAGAGCGCCTGGATGTATTCCACCACCCGGTCCTTGGGGTCGCGGACCTGGCGCCGGACATAGAGCAGGGCGGCCCCGACCTCCATCCTGAGCTCCTGGGCGACGGTGGTGTCGGCCAGCTTGGCGGAGATCACCTGGTCGGCGCGCGACACGGCATAGCCGGCGTCTTCCAGCAGCGCCAGCAAGGGGCGCCGGGCCAGGTCGCTGCGCTTGTACTTGCGCCCCACATCCTCCGGCACCCAGGTGGTCAGGAAGGAGAAGGGCACGTCGCGATGCAGGCGCACCCGCACAGATTTCTGCACCGTGGTGCGCGGCGGGATTTCCAGCGCCGCCGCGACCTCGGCCGGAGCGCTGAGGTAGGAGAAATCCAGCACCCGCACGCTGGTCTTGAGCCCCATCACCAGCAGGTTTTCCAGCAATCCGCTGAGATTCTGCCGAATCGGCGCCACGTCGCCGGAAGGCTGGGCAAAGGTGCCGCTGCCGCGCCGGCGGCTGATCAGCTTCTCTTTTTCCAGCCGGTCCAGGGCGCGCCGGATGGTGATGCGCGACACGGCGAAGGTGCTGGCGAGCTCGTGCTCGCTGGGCATGGCGGCATCCGCTTCCCACCGGCCTTCCGCGATCTGCTGGCGCAGGACGACGTAGATGCGGTGGTACAAGGGAAGGGGAACGTCGCCGCCCTCCACCTCGATCCGGCGCGCCATGGATGTCATGCTCGGCTGTTCCCCTTCGGAGCCCCGTTCCCGCCGCCATCGCCGTCGACCATCCGTGTTGGCCCGGCGCCGGGGCAACCGGACCGAGGAGCGGCAGCACGTCGCGAGTATAGGCCCGGGAAAGGGAGGGCGCGAAGCGATGCACGGGGAGGGTTATCGCCGGCGCGGCGAGTCGCGACGGCATTCCCGCTCGGCCTCCGCCCGATGTGATGGACTGCCCGGTTTGCCGTCCGCGTGCCGGGCAGAGATGTATGGAGGACTAGACATCTTCGCGGGGCGCCGACAGGATCGGCTGTGCCGCGGCCGCAACATGCGCCCGGCATACCCTTCTGGCCGAGGAGATGCGCGATGCTGGGCAGGCGGAACCTGATGGCCCTGGCGGCAGCGGGCAGTGTCGCCACCCCGGCGCTGGCGCAGGCCGAGCGCACCCTGGTGGTGGCCGCGTTGGCCACTCCGGCCGGCTTCGACGGCGATGCGCTGAAGCCCGCGACGCAGAACGTGGTGGTGCAGGTCTACGAGGGGCTGACGGCCTATGCCCGCATCCGCAGTGCCGATGGCGAGGAACGGCTCGACTTTTCGCGCGTCACGCCGCATCTGGCGGAAAGCTGGACCGTGTCGGAGGACCAGAAAACCTGGACCTTTCGCCTGCGCGGCGATGTGCGCAGCGCCCGCGGCAACAGCCTTTCCGCCGACGACGTGGTGTGGAGCTGGCAGAAGTCGCTGAACCAGAAGCGCACCGGCGCCTTTATCGCGGCCGTGTGCGGGGTGGAGGCGGTGGACAAGCTGGACGACCGCACGGTTCGCTTCACCCTCAAGGCGCCGAGCGAGATCTTTCCCCGCTCGCTGACCCAGTACGTCCCCGCCATCTATGACACCACCGAAGTCCGCAAGCACGTCACGCCGGAGGATCCCTGGGCGCTGCGCTGGATCGACGCCAACACCGCCGGCTACGGCGCCTACCACCTGGAAAGCGTGCGGCAGAACGAGCAGGCCGTGTTCGTGGCCAATCCGAACTACTTCGGCCCGAAGCCGCATTTCGGCCGGGTGATCTACCGCGCCGTGCCGTCCTCGGCCGCGCGGGTGCAACTGCTGCTGGCCGGGCAGGTCCATTGGATCGAGGAAATCACGCACGGGCAGGCGCAGGAGCTGCAGCGCCGCACCAAGGTGGTGCGCAGCGAGGGCACGGCCATGGCCTCGGTGCGGATGAACCCGCTGATCAAGCCCTTCGACGACCCGCGCGTGCGCCGCGCCGTGGTGCTGGCCACCAACTACGACGCGCTGAACCAGGTGGTGTTCCTCGGCCTCGGCTCGCGGCCGCGCTCCATGGTGCCGCCGGTGATCCCCGGGCACGACCCCACCGTGCCGCTGGTGGAGCGTGACGTAGAAGGGGCGAAGCGCCTGCTGGCCGAGGCCGGACACGCGAACGGCCTCGACATCACGCTGGAATATGCCGGGCTGGAATGGTGGGAGGAGGGCGTGGCGCTGCAGATGCAGCAGGGGCTGGCGGCGGCCGGTATCCGGCTGACGCCGCGGCGCATCAGCGACAACGACATGCGCGCCCGCACCGGCTTCGACCGGCGCGACATCGCCTTCTTCACCTTCAAGGACTTTCCCTTCGTCCTCGACCCCATCTACAAGCTGTTCAACGATGGGCACGGGCGCGGCACGTCCAACCGTAACCACTACAACAGCACCGAATTTGACGCGCTGCTGGACCAGGCGCTGGTGGAGGGTGACGCGGCGAAGCGGATCGAGCTGGGCAACCGCGCGCAGCACCTGCACGCCGCGGATGCCACCTGGGCCTACCTGGCCTATCCCGGCTTCTTCGAGGCCATGCCCCGCAACATGACCGGCTACGCCTGGTACCCGGACTACCATGAGCGATGGAAGGACCTGCGCCCGGCCGGCTGAGCCGGGCGGCAGACACCTGGCCTGCCAGCGGGGGTTTTCGCCCCGCCGGCGGACCATTTCCGGCTATTCGCCGGTCTTGCTGGGTGCCACGCTCTGGTCCACCCAGCCGCGGCCGGCCTTCATCTCGTTCAGCGCCTTGCAGGTCGCCTCGAAGGCGGGGATGCCGGCCGGCAGGGCGGCCATGAAGGCGGCCTCGTAGACCTCGTTCCAGGTGGCGCCCGCCTGCATGGCGCGCTTGGCGGCCCATTCCACGCCCTCGCGGTCGCCCTTCACCGCGGTGGTGACGCCCATCAGCACCAGGAAGCGGGTCTTGAGGTCCAGGGCGCGGCCTTCCTCCGAGCCGAACAGGGTGAAGGAGGCCAGCGCGCCGTAGCGCTTCAGGAATTCCGGGTTCACCTCCGCCAGCGCATCGTGCAGCGGCAGGGTATAGCCGCGCACGGCGCGGATCTTGTCGAGCTCGGCCTGGCCTTCGGGGGTCATGCGATCAGGTATCCTTGTTGTGGTGGGAGAGTTCAAAGGGCACGCGCCGCGATCTCGCCTTCGCGGATCGCGTCGCTGGCCCGGCGCGGCGACAGCGCGTCGCCGATCAGGTGCAGGTCGAGCCCCGTCGCGCGGCGCGGCTCCAGGGCGTGGAACAGGGCGTCGTCCACGGCGGCGCCCAGCACGAACACCACGTCGTGCACGGGGTCGCGCGTGTGCTGCTCGTCCGTGTAGATGTCGCGCAGCGTGACGGTGTTGCCGGCGATGGACACCAGCTCGCTGTCCACGGTGAAGCGCACGCCCAGCTTGCGCAGCATGCCGTGCACCTTGCCCCAGTCGCGGGACGAGGCGAGGTCGGGCGAGCCCTGGCCGAGCTGGGTGACGAATTCCACCGTATGGCCGCGCCGCGCCAGGTATTCCGCCACCACCGCGCCCTGGCGGCCGCCCAGGGAGTCCACCAGCAGGACGTTGGCGCCCAGCGCCGGCTCGTCGCGCAGCACCTCGTGATAGGTCCAGACATTGGGCTGGTCGGCGCCGGGCAGCACCGGCCCGTCCCAGCGCTCGGGGTGCAGCGGCGTCCAGCCATGCTTCAGGCCGTGCGAGCCGGTGGCAACCACGATCGCCTCGAAGCCCTCGGCTTCCAGCATCTCCGGCGTCGCCACGGTTTGGCAGCGGATGGTCACGGGACGCTTGGCGAGCTGGCCGCCCAGCCAGTCCACCACCCCCGTCAGCTCCTGCCGGCTGGACGCCCTGGCCCAGAGCCGCACCTGCCCGCCCAGTTCGGGCTGCCGCTCGAACAGCGTCACCGCGTGGCCGCGATCGGCCGCGGTCAGGGCCGCGCGCATGCCCGCCGGACCGCCGCCCACCACCGCCACCTTGCGCGGTGCTTCCGCCGGCGCCAGCGTGCCGGTGCCGAAGCCCAGTTCCGCGCCCGCCGCGGGATTGTGGATGCAGGCGATCGGCGCCTGCGCGAAGATGGAACTCATGCACCAATTGGCGCCGACGCAGGGACGGATGTCCTCCCGCCGTGCTTCGGCCGCCTTGCGCACCCATTCCGGGTCGGCGATCAGGGCGCGGGCCAGCGCCACCATGTCGCAGTCGCCGCGCGCGATGTAGTCCTCCGCCTCGGCCGGATCCACGACGCGGCCGACGCCCACCACGGGAACGCTCACGGCCTCCTTGATCTTGCGCGTCGCCGGCATCTGGTAGCCGTGCGGCATGGGCGAGGTCGGATAGATCAGCATCCGGTTCAGGTAGGTGCCCTGCGTGACCGAGATGTAGTCGAGGTGCCCGGTGGCATCGAGCCGCGCGGCGATCTCCGCCCAGTCATCGGGACGCAGCCCGCCCTCATGCCCGTCATCGCCGTTGATGCGCACGCCCACGATCATGTCCGGGCCGGTTTCCTGCCGCGTCGCGTCCAGGATTTCCAGCACGATGCGCAGCCGGTTCTCCAGCGAGCCGCCGAAGGCGTCGCGGCGATGGTTGGTGGCGGGGGACAGGAACTGGTTCAGCAGGTAGCCGTGCGACATGGCATGCACTTCCACCCCGTCCAGCCCGCCCTGCCTGGCGAAGCGCGCGGTGAGGCGGTAGCCCTCGATGATCGCGTTGATATCCGCGACCGTCATCTCTTTGGGTACCTCGCGGTACACGGCGTCGGGGATGGGGGAGGGGGCCCAGACCGGTTCCAGGCTGGCGACGCTGCTGGTTTCGCGGCCGCGATGCCAGGGCTGGGCGAGGATCTTGGTGCCGTACTCGTGCACGGCGTCGGCGATCTTCTGGTACTGCGGCACCATCCGCGGATCGAAGGCGAAGGCCTTGCCCTTGTAGGGCTGGGTGGTCGGGTGCACCGCCATGGCTTCCATGGTGATGATGCCGACGCCGCCCCGCGCCCGCTCGCGGTAGTAGTGGATATGCGCGTCGGTGAAGAGGTTGTCCTTCACCAGCAGCGTCGCGTGCGCCGCCATCCAGACCCGGTTGCGGATCTCGTGCTTGCCGAGCCGGATGGGGCTGAGCAGGTGCGGATAGCTGGTCATGCGGGGTTCTCTTCGAGGACGGTTATGCGGTTGCTGCCATCGGCGATGCGCAGGCAGGCGGCGAGGTCGTCGCCGGAGCGCACGGGCTCCAGCGGCGGCCTGATCCGGCGGCAGTCGTCCCGCACCACCGGGCAGCGGCTGGCGAAGGCGCAGCCGGCCGGCAGCCGCAGCGGCGAGGGGATCTCACCCTGCAGCACGTGGCGGTGCAGGCGCGAACGCGGGTCGGCGGGCAGGTGGGCGGAGATCAGCGCCTGGCTGTAGGGGTGCTGCGGCGCCCGGAACAGTGCCTCCGCCGAAGCGTATTCCGTTACTGCGCCGAGGTAGAGCACCATGATCCGGTCGCTAATCCGTTGCACCGTGCCGAGGTCGTGGGTGATGAACAGCAGCGCCACGCCGGTGTCGGCCTGGATCTGCGCCAAAAGGTCCAGGATACCGGCGCGCACCGACAGGTCCAGCGAGGAGGTCGGCTCGTCCAGCACGATCAGCTTGGGCGCGGTGGCGATGGCGCGGGCGATGCAGACGCGCTGCAACTGGCCGCCGGACATGCCGGACGGGTTGCGCCGCAGCGCCTCAGCCGGCAGGCGCACGGAATGCGCCAGTTCCTGCACCCGGTCGCGCCGCTGCGACGCGTTCAGGCTGGTGTGCAGCTTCAGCGGCTCTTCCAGCAGCGCCGCCACGCTCATGCGCGGGTTCAGCGCGCTCCAGGGGTCCTGGAACACCATCTGCATGGCGCCGCGCAGCTCACGGCACCGGCGTTCCGGCAAGGTGGTGATGTCCTGCCCGAGGAAGCGGATACGCCCGGCCGTGGGATCGAGCAGCCGCAGCACGGTGCGGCCGATGGTGGACTTGCCCGAGCCGCTTTCCCCCACCAGTCCCAACGTTTCGCCGGCGCCGATGCGGAAGCTGACATCGTTGATGGCATGCACCGCCAGCCCGCCGCGCCCGACGGGGAAGCGCTTCACGAGGTTCTCGACTTCCAGCACGGGCGCGTTCACGCCACCTCCTCCGGCAGGCGCTGGCCGGCGAAGTGGCACAGCGCAGCCTGTTCCGGGCCCAGGCTGCGCAGCGCCGGCGCGGTGCCGCAGACTTCCTGCGCGATGGCGCAGCGGTCGCGGTAGCAGCAGCCGGCGGGCAGGGCGTAGAGGTTGGGCGGCGGGCCGCCCAGCGCCGGCGCACCACCGGGACGCCGCGTTTCCGATGCTGCGGCGATCAGCGTGCGGGCATAGGGGTGGCCGGGCCGGCTGAAGACCTCCGCCACTGGGCCGCTTTCCACCACGTGGCCGGCAAACATCACGATCATGTCGTCGCAGTAATGCGCCACCACCCCGAGGTCGTGGGTGATGATCATGGCGCCGATGCCGCGCCCCCGGACGGTGTCGCGCAGCAGGTCCAGGATCTGCGCTTGCACCGTGACGTCCAGCCCGGTGGTGGGCTCGTCCGCCACCAGCAGCCGCGGTTCGTTCACCAGGGCGATCGCCAGCAGCACGCGCTGTGCCATGCCGCCGGACAACTCGTGCGCCCAGGCGCGCATCACCCGCTCGGGTCCGGCGATGCCGACGTCGCGCAGCGCGGACAGGGCGCGCGCCCGGGCCTCGGATACCGCCACTCGGCGGTGAGCGCGCTGCACGCGCACCAGCTGGTCGCCGATGCGGGCAAGAGGGTCGAGCGAGGATTTCGGGCTCTGCACCACCAGGCTCAGCTGGCTGCCGCGCAGCCGGTTCAGCTCGGCCGGCGGCAGGGCCAGCAGGTCGCGCCCCTCGAACAGCGCGCGCCCCGCCACCACCTGCGCTGGTTCCCGCAGCAGGCCCAGGATGGACATGGCGGTGAGCGACTTGCCAGCGCCGGTTTCCCCTACCACGCCCAGGATGCGGCCCGGGGCGACGGTGAAGGACACGCCGTTCAGCGCCCGCGCCACTCGTAACTGGTTATCCAGATCGCGCGAGATGAAGTGGGTGTGCAAGTCCTCGACGCGCAGCATCAGCCGGGCTTCCGGGGGTCGAGCAGTTCCTGCGCGCCGTCGCCCAGCATGTTCAGCCCCAGCACCATCAGGATCAGCGCCAGGCCGGGAAACACGCCCACCCACCATTGCCCGGTGACCAGCACCTCCGTGCCCTGGCGGATCATCGCGCCCCATTCCGGCGTGGGGGGCTGGATGCCGACGCCCAGGAAGGCCAGCGTGGCGCTGATCCGCACCGCCCAGGCCGCGCGCACGGCGGTCTGCGCGGTGGCCCCCTTCAGCGCGTTGGGCAGCAGGTGCACCAGCAGGATGCGCCAGGTCGGGTTGCCCATGGCCACCGCCGCTTCCACGAAGGTGGAGGAGCGCAGCACGATCACCTCCGCCCGCACCACGCGGGCAAACAGCGGCGCGTCCAGCAGGCCGATCACCAGCACGACGTTGAAGAAGGAGGGGCCGGCCGCCGCCACCACCGCCAGTGCCAGGATGATGGAAGGAAAGACGCGCAGCATGTCGAAGATGCGCATCAGCACCTCGTCCAGCCAGCCGCCGCGATAGCCGGCGAGCAGCCCCACCGGCACGCCTGCCAGCAGGCCGATCAGTACCGCGGGGATGGCGATGCCGAAGGCCCAGCCGGTGCCGGCCAGCACGCGGGAGAACACGTCCATGCCGTTGTTGTCGGTGCCGAACAGGAAGGGCCCGCCCGGCGGGGTCAGCACCTGGCTGGCCATGGCCGCCACCGGGTCGAAGGGGGCGAGAAAGCGGCCGAACAGCGCCAGCAGTCCCAGGCACAGGATGATGGTCGCGCCCGCCAGCAGCGTGGGGCTGCGCCGGCCCAGGCCGACCAGCCGGGCGAAGGGCTGCGGCAGCCGCCGTGCCGGTGCCTCGGCGGCGAGGGTGCGGGAAGCGCTCACGCCGTCACCGTCGCGCGCGGTTCGAACAGCAGCACGAAGATGTCCACCGCCAGGAACACCAGCACGGAAAACAGCGCCAGCAGCAGCACGTAGGCCTGCACGGCGGTGAAGTCCCCGGCGATGATGGCCGACAGCCCGTACTGGCCGACGCCACCCCAGGAGAAGACGTACTCGATCAGCGACACGGTGCCGACCAGCGAGGTCAGTTCTGTCGCCACGAAGGTCACCAGCGGGGTGGTGCTGTTGCGCAGCGCCACTGCGCGGATCAGCCGCGCCGGCAGTCCCTGCGCCCGGGCATAGCGCACGTAGTCGGAGGCCAGCACGTCCAGCACGATGGCGCGACACTGCTTGATGATCGGCGCGGCGGAGATCACCGCGACGCAGCCCACCGGCAGCACGAGCTGCGACAGGGCGGAACGTGCGGCCTCCCAGTCTCCGGCGATGATCGCGTCAAGCAGGTAGCTGCCGGTGACGTTGGGTGGCGGCGACAGCATCAGGCTGATCCGCCCCATGCCCGGCGGCGCCCATTCCAGTAGGTAGAAGAACACGAACAGGGCCATCAGCCCGAGCCAATAGGTCGGCACGGAAAAGCCGAACAGCGACAGGAAGCGGCTGACCTGGTCGAAGGCGCGGTTGGGCCGGAAGGCCGCGCGCAGCCCCACGGGGATGCCGACCGCGGCGCCGATCAGCAGTCCCGGTAGCAGCAGTTCCAGCGTGGCCGGAATGCGCGACAGGATATCTTCCAGCACCGGCCGGTTGGAAATCCAGGAACGGCCGAAATCCCCCTGCACGACATGGCCGAGATAGGTGGTGAACTGCACCCAGAGCGGCTGGTCCAGCGCCAGGGACTGCCTGACGGCGCGGAGCTCCTCCACCGTGGCGGTGGGGCCGGCCAGCATGGCCACCGGATCCTGCCCGCTGAGGCGCACCAGCATGAAGGTGAAGAACAGCACCCCCAGCAGCAGCGGCACCAGCAGCGCGAGGCGACGGAGCAGGATGCGGCGGATCGGCACGGTTCAGCCGCCCCCCTGCCGCGACACGCAACCGCCCCCGGGCACTGCCGCGCCCCGCCTCAGCCGCGGGCCGCGTTGTGCAGCGGCACGCGGTATTCCGGCCGGATTTCCCCGAACAGGTCGAGCACGTCGTAGCCGTGCCGGATGCGGCGGTTGCCGGCCGGGTCCTCCAGCTCGAACTCCCAGCGCTTGCCGTAGCCCAGTTCCTTGGACAGGCTGACAAAGGTGCCGCAGAACACGGTGAAGTCACGCTCCGGCAGTTCCGCGACGCGTTCGCGCAGGATGCGCAACACGTCGTCGGGGTGCAGGAAGATCTTCACCCCGACATCCTGGTAGGCGCGCCCATCCACCCAGGAGCGCAGCACGCAGCTGTCCCAGCGGTCGCGCATCTCCGCCAGCGGCCAAAGCACCGGTGCCAGCACGTTCACGCAGGCCTGCTTGGACCAGGGAATGGAGGACTTCTCCAGTTCGCGGTCCGTGTGGTCGCTGCCGACGCCGACATAGACCTGGTCGGCGACGTGGATCACGATCTCCACCTCGCCGGAGGTCCGCGGGCAATGCACGAAAACCTCCTCGCCGGTGATCAGCGCGTGGTGGCCGATCGGGTAGATGCGCGGCGCCGGCACATCCAGGGCCACGAAGACGCCTTCCTTCGCGACCTCCTCCTGGTGCGCCACGGCGCTGCCGGATTCCCGTGTCGCGGAACCGAGGTTGTACATGCGGCGCACCGGGAAGCTGGCCTGGCGGGGCCCGGCCTCACTCATCACGGTCACGTCGATCTGCATGGTGGCGGTTCCTTCGCGCGGCGGCTCAGTGACGGTGAAACAGGCCGCGATGCGCGGCGTGCAGCGGGCCGGGCCCGTGTGAACCGGCACCAACGGAAAGAACCGGGGCCTGCACGGTCAGGCATCCCGCCCTGGGAGTTGTTCTATCACTATAACAACAATTCCGCCCGTCGCCGGCCGTGTCAAGCGCCAAACATCGACGCGTTTTGCCACCCCTTGCAGGTCATACGGCCTGCTGCACCGCAGCGATGCAGATTGCCTCATCGCGCGTCGCCAGTGGCGGGCGGTCAGCCTTCCAGCTTGTACAGGCGCAGCGCGTTGTCGCGCAGGAATTTGCGCAGCGGGCCGGGACGCAGGCCGAGCTCCCCGACCTCGCGTCGCATGCGGTCAAAGGTCAGCACGGGGAAGTCGGTGCCGAACATCACCTTGTCCTGGCCGAAGCTGTCGATGAAGCGGGTGAACTCCGCCGGCCAGTGCTTCGGCGCGTGCGCGTCGGCGACGATGTGCACGTTGGGGTGCTTCCAGGCCATGGCGATCATCTCGGCGTGCCAGGGAATGCCGATATGGATGCCCACCAGCTTCAGCTCGGGAAAGTCGCAGGCCACGGCATCCAGCGTGATCGGCCGTCCCACCGAGCGCAGCGGCCGCTTCGGGTCGTAGATCAGGGATTGCCCGACCTGCAGCTGGACCGGCACGTCCAGTTCCACGCATTTGGCGTAGAAGGGGTACCATTTCGCGTGATCCGGAGCGAGCTCGAACCAGTGCGGATAGGCATGGGCGCCGATGAAGCCCAGCTCCTTTACCGCGTGTTCCAGCGCCCGCACCCCCGCCATCCCCTCGGTCGGATTCAGCCCGGCCAGGCCGTGGAAGCGCCCGGGATGCTCGCGCACCGCGCGCGCCACCACCTCGTAGGGCAGGTGCCAGGAACCGGGAATGCCGAGCTGCCCGGTCTTGGTGGCCACCAGGAAGGCACGCTCCACCCCGGCCGCGTCCATCAGGGCGATCATCTCGGCATAGCTGTGGCCGCTCCGCACGGAATCGTCGCGGCCGAACTTGCGCTGGTGGAACTCCGCGCCCCAGGCCGGACGCATCGCCAGGATCTCGGGCGTGATCGGGTTCACCACCGTGTCGATGGCGAGGACCTCGTGCATCGCGTCACTCCCGGACCAGCTGCGGCGAGTTGTATTGGGCATAGGACCAATTCACCGGTCAAGCGCCCGGCGGCACCAGCTCCCGCGCCGTGCCGGCGATGTGGTCTGCCAGGCGCAGTGCCAGGGCCTGCAGCGTGTTGGTGGGGTTCACCGCGCCCGCGGTCACGAACAGCGAACCGTCCGCCACGAACAGGTTCGGCACGTCATGCGTGCGGCCGAAGCGGTCGCAGACCGAGCGCTCCGGGTCCTCGCCCATGCGCGCCGTGCCCATTAGGTGAAAGCCGGCGTCGCGCACCAGCGGCACGGCCTCGCGCCTGATAGCACCGGCCTCGGCCAGCAGTGCGTCGGCCTTGGCCAGACCCCAGTCCAGGGCGCGTCGGGTGTTGCCGCCCACCTGGTACACCATGCGCGGCGCCGGCAGGCCGTGGCCGTCCTGCAGCCGCTCCGACAGTTCCACGCGGTTCTCCTCCTCCGGCAGGTCGTCGGAGCAGATGGAAACCGAGAGGGTGCGGTCGAAGCGCGCGGCGAAGCGGTCCCGGTGCGCAGCACCCCAGGGCAGGCGGCTCCCGCCACCGCCCAGCGCCGTCAGCGCCGGGCCGGGCGAGCGCATCACCTGCAGCTTGATCCCGCGCAGGAAGCCACGGGCTGGGTCCGTTTCGTAGAACTCGTGGCTGGTGATGGCGCCGGCGGTGATGCCGCGATGGCCGCCGACGGACGCGTCGAACTCGCCGATCACCCGGCCCAGCGGGTGCAGCATCAGCCGCCGCCCCACCAGGCCGGAGCGGTTGGCCAGGCCGCGCGGATGCCGGCCGGAGGCGGAAAGCAGCAGCAGCCGCGGCGTGCCCACGCCATTGGCCGCCACCACCACGGCGCGGGCGCACAGCAGCCGGCGCGTCCCCGTGGCATCCACCCATTCCGCCCCGACCGCGCGGCCCTGCGCATCCGTGGGGATGGCGGCCACGCGCGCCCCGGTCACCAACCGCACCCCGGCGGCCAGGGCGGCGGGCCAATAGGCGACGTCGGCGCTGGCCTTGGCGCGGTGGTGACAGCCGATCTCGCAAGGGCCGCAGTTCACGCAGGCACCGCGGCCGGCACCGTGTGGGCGTGTGTTCAACCCGATATCGCCCGGCCACCAGTGCCAGCCCAGCCGGTCAAAGGCTGCCGTGACCCGCCGCTCCGCCGGCAGCAGCGGGGCCGGTGGCAGGCGCGGCGCTTCGTCGAGGGGGTAGGCGGCGCTGCCGGGCAGGCCGGCCACGCCCATGATCCATTCGTTCAGCGCGTAGTACGGGGCCAGCTCGGCGTAGGAGAGCGGCCAGTCATCCGCCACGCCGTCCAGCGTGCGGACCCGGAAGTCGGACGGGTGCAGCCGCGGCAGGTGGGCCGACCACAGCACGGTGGAACCGCCCACCCCGTTCCACATCAGCGGCCGGAACGGGCTGTCGCTGTCGTCCACGGGGAAGTCGGCCGCGGCGCGGCGGCGGTTCGGGTTGGGGTGCCAGTCGCCCAGGCGGCGGCGCTCCCAGGCCGGGTCATCGCCGGGGCCGCTTTCCGGGGCGGTCCAGCCGCCCTGTTCCAGGCAGGTGACGCGGAAGCCGCGCGTGGCCAGCCGCCAGCTCAGCGCCGCACCGGCGGCCCCGGCGCCGATCACCAGCACGTCGGGCATCGCCTCGCCGTTCACAGGGTGCGCCCGGCCTGATGGCCCTCGAACACCGCTTCCAGGGCGGAACGGGCGGCCACGCAGTCGCCGATCGCCCGCAGCTCGGGTGCGCCCGGTGCCGCCTCCAGCTGCCGCAGCAACCCGTCCTCCGGCACGGCGGGGGCGGGGGCGACCAGGCTGTCCACCCCGGCGAACTCCACCGCCTCCCCGGTGGACAGGTCCTGCGCCGCCAGCAGCCCCGGGCGGAAGGACTGGGCGGCGTGCAGCCCGAGGATGCGCACCCCGCGGTCGCGCAGCCGCTGCCGCCAGGCAAAGGAGGAATAGATGTTGACCTGCCAGCCCGGCGATCCCGTGGGCGCCAGCAGGATCACCTGCCGCCCGGTGTTGGCCAGCCACTCCACGAGGCCCGCCAGCGCCCAGGAGCCCAGCACGTCCTGCACCGCCACGCGGCGGCCCAGTGCCTCCGGATCGGCCAGCGCCGCTTCCAGCGTCAGCGCCGTGCCGCCGCCGGGCAGGATGGCCGCCGCCGGGCGGGCGCCGGTGGCCAGCAGCACGGCGTCGAAGCCACCCGCCAGGATCGCTGAGGCTTCCGCCCGTTCACCCAGGCGTAAGGTCGCGCCCGAGGCGTCCAGGGCATGGCGCTGCGCGTCGAGCAGCAGCAGCATGTCCCGGCGCAGCGGCATGCGCTCGTTGGGCAGCAGCGCCCCGCCGAGCCGGTCGGACGCTTCCCACAGCACCACCCGGTGGCCGCGTGTCGCTGCCACCGCCGCCGCTTCCAGCCCGGCGGGGCCGCCGCCCACCACCGCGATGCTGCGGTGCTTCCCGTCCAGCGCCGGCGCCGGCAGCGGCCATTCCGCTTCGCGCCCCGCGGTGGGGTTGCTCAGGCAAGTGATTGGCAGCGACAGCGCCAGGAAGCCGGCGCAGCCCTGGTTGCAGCCGAGGCAGGGGCGCATGTCCGCCTCGCGGCCGTCGCGCGCCTTGTTCACCAGCGCAGCGTCGGCGATGTGTGCGCGGGCCATGCCCACCGCCGCTACCACGCCGTCGGCCAGCATTGCTTCCGCCTCCGCCACGCTGCGGAAACGGCACACGGCGAAGACCGGGACCTCCCGCCTGTCCTCGCGCAGTGCCGCGGCGATGCCACGCGGCAGGTGGTGGAAGCTGTTTCGCGGAAAGGCCATGTCGGCCATCTGCGTGCTGATGGTGGCGCTGCCGTGATAGGCGGAATGCGACACGTTCACGAAGTCCAGCGGCACCGCGGCGCAGAGCTGTTGCACCACCCACTGCATCGCCGGCAGGTCCAGCCCACCCGGCAGGAACTCGTCGGCGGAGAGCCGCACGCCCACCGCCATGCGCCCGCCCACCGCGTCGTGCACGGCGCGCACGGCGTCCAGCGCGAAGCGCAGCCGGTTCTCCGGCGTGCCGCCATACGCGTCCTCCCGCCGGTTCACGGCCGGGCTGAGGAATTGCTGCAGCAGGTGGCCGTGCGCCAGCGTCACCTCCACCCCGTCCAGCCCAGCCTCCTCCAGGTGGCGCGCCACGGCGGCATGGGCTTCCACCACCAGCGCGATCTCGGCCGCCGTCATGGGATGCGGCGGCGGCGCCGTGGTGGTCCAGGGCACGGCGCTGGCCGACCAGGCGGCGGTGCGGGCGTAGTTGCCGTCGATGTGGCGGCCGAGATGGATGATCTGCCCGAACAGCTTCGCCCCTTCCGCCTGCACGGCGCGGGCAATGCGGTTGAAAGGCGCGACGCAGGCGGGGTCGTAGCCATTGACGCCCTGACGCCGTCCCAGGCTGGACGGATGGACGCGGATGCCCTCGAACACGATCATCCCCGCCCCGCCCGCGGCGCGCGCCCGGTGGTAGTCGAGGTGCCGCTGCGTCGGCAGGTTGTCCTCGCCGTAGTTGGTGGTGTGGGCCGGCACGAAGATGCGGTTGCGCAGCGTCACCGGGCCGAGCCGCAGCGGGCGGAACACCTGCGGGAAGCGCGCCTCGCCGGGGAAGGACGCCTGCGGAACGGGCAGCGCCTGCGACATCCTGCCTTTCGCGGCGGCTGCGCCGCCACGCCCCCTGCTGCTGTACGGCGAAGTCTCGCAGTTGATCTATTGACCTGACAAGCAGTGAGCTGCTGTGCTTCCTCGGGCGCAGGCCGGAAAACCCGCGGCCCACCCCCGCTTCCGTTTGCGGCCCGCCCGGCCCGATCCCGCTTGCCCTGCACAGGAGATGTTGGATGACCCTCGGCCGCAGAACGCTCCTGGCCGGCACGGCCGCCACCACGGCGGCCTTCCTGCCGATCACCAGCCGGGAAGCGCAGGCGCAACAGGCGCGCACGCTGCTGCTGGCCGCGCCCGGCACGCCGGAAGGCTTCGACGGCGACGCGCTGCGCCCGGGCACGCAGGAAAGCGTCACGCAGATCTACGAGGGGCTGACGCGCTACGCCCGCGTCGAGCGCAACGGCCGCACCTATCTCGACCCCGGCCGCATCGAGGGCCACCTGGCCGAGAGCTGGACCACCTCGGAGGACGGCAAGCGCTGGGTGCTGACCCTGCGCGAGGGCGTGCGCAGCCCCTTCGGCAACGAGCTGACCGCGGCCGACGTGGAATGGGGCTGGAACAAGAGCTTCGCGCAGAAGCGCACCGGCGCCTTTATCGCCAGCGCCGCCAACGTCACGGCGGTCAAGGCGCTGTCCAAGCGGGAGGTGGAGTTCACCCTCTCCGCCCCGTCCTCCATCCTGCTCTCGGCCCTGACGCTCTACACCCCCGGCATCTACGACAGCACCGAGGTCAAGAAGCACGCCACCCCCGACGATCCCTGGGCGCTGAAATGGCTGGAGAGCAACAGCGCCGGCTTCGGGGCCTACCAGGTGGAATCCGTGCTGTCCGGGCAGCAGGCCGTGTTCACCGCCAATCCCAACTATTTCCGCGGCCAGCCCTTCTTCAGCCGCGTGGTGTATCGCGCCGTGCCCTCCGCCGCCTCGCGCGTGACGCTGCTGCGCAGCGGCCAGGTGCAGTGGATCGACCGCGCCAACGTGCAGCAGGTGACGGAGATGCAGAAGGACCGGCGGGTCAAGGTGCAGGACGTTCCCGGCCGCGCCATCTCCTCCGTGCGCATGAACTGCGCGATGAAGCCCTTCGACGACGTCCGCGTGCGCCGGGCGCTGAACTTCGCCCTGGACCGCAACAAGCTGCGGCAGGCCGTGCTGCTGGGCACCGGCACGGATGCGCTCAGCATCGTGCCGCCGATCCTGCAATCCTACGATCCCTCCTTCTTCGCCTACGCCTATGACCCTGCCAGGGCGCGCGCCCTCCTGGCCGAGGCCGGGCATGGCGGTGGTCTCGACCTGGAGCTGAACTTTTCCGACATCTTCTGGTGGGAGGAGCCGATGGCCATCCAGGTGTCCGACCAGCTGAAGCAGGTCGGCGTCAATGCGCGGCTGCAGCGCATCACCGGCTCCGACATGCGGGGGCGCTCGGCGCCGGGGCGGCAGGACCTGCCCTTCTTCACCTTCGAGGACGGGCCGATCGTGCTGGACCCCGTCTACAGCATGTCGCTGATGGCGCATTCCAACGGCGTGTCCAACCGCGCCCGCTACAAGAACCCTGCCCTGGACGCCGCCGTCGACGAGGCCAAGGTGACCATGGACCCGGTCCGGCGCGACGCACTGATGCGCGACGCCCAGCGGATCTGGATGGAGGACGCGCCCTGGCTCCTCACCGTGTATCCGCAGACCTTCGAGTGCATGTCGCCCGCCATCTCCGGCTGGGTGCCGCACCCGGATGAGCACGAGCGCTGGGTGGACCTGCGGATCGCCTGATGCCGGCCACGGCCACGGCCACGGCGGAGCGCGATGCCGGCTGCAACGTGGCCGTGGTGGGCGCCGGGGCTTCCGGCCTCGCCGTGGCCTGGACGCTGGCGCGGCGCGGGCTGCGCGTGGCCGTGCTGGAACAGGGCGAGGTGGTGGACCAGCGCCCGGCGCCCAGCCTGGAGATGGACTGGGAGCGCGCGCTGCAGAGCCGCTTCCACCCCGACCCCAACATCCGCCGTCTGCCGTCCGACTACCCCGTGGCCGTGCTGGGCACGGAGATCCGCCCGGCCACCTATAGCGGCGTGGGCGGCGCCACGCTGCGCTGGGGCGCGCATTTTCCCCGCCTGCGCCCGTCCGACTTTCGCGTGCGCAGCCTGGACGGCGTGGCCGAGGACTGGCCCATCGCCTACCGCGACCTGGAGCCCTGGTTCGACCTCAACGACCGGATGACGGGCGTGTCCGGCCTCGCCGGCGACCCGGCCAACCCGCCACGCCCGGCGCGGCCCTTGCCGCCCTTGCCGCTGGGGCCGGGCCCGGCGCGGCTGGCGCGCGCCTTCGACCGGCTGGGCTGGCATTGGTGGCCCTCCGACGCCGCGATCTGCACCGCGCCGCGGGACGGGCGCGAGGCCTGCAACAATTGCGGCCCCTGCGGCGTCGGTTGCCCGCGCCTGGCGCGCGCCTCGGCGGACGTGGTGTAC
This sequence comes from Roseomonas sp. BN140053, assembly GCF_047690175.1. Classification (NCBI taxonomy): domain Bacteria; kingdom Pseudomonadati; phylum Pseudomonadota; class Alphaproteobacteria; order Acetobacterales; family Roseomonadaceae; genus Roseomonas; species Roseomonas sp. BN140053. The sequence goes on from NZ_JBLLEB010000011.1 coordinate 31,005, forward strand.
GGCCGCCCCGCTCTCGCCGCCGGGGCGGAGATCCGCAGCGGCACGCGGGTGCTGCGGGTGGAACTGGACGCCACCGGGCGCGTGGCCGGCCTGCTCTACAGCCGCGGCGGCGAGCGGCGCTTCCTGCCGGCGCGCACCGTGGTGATGGCGGCCAACGGCATGGGCACGGCGCGGCTGCTGCTGTGCTCGGCGAGTGAGCGGCACCCGGAGGGGCTCGGCAACGCGTCCGGCCTGGTGGGGCGCAACCTGATGCACCACCCCACCGCCATGGTGACCGGCCTGTTTCCGGAGCGGCTGGACGGGCATCGCGGTCCCTTCGCCTGCGCCCTGTTCTCGCAGGAATTCGTGGAGAGCGACCCGTCGCGCGGCTTCCTGCGCGGCTACCAGATGCAGGCCACGCGCGGCGGCGGCCCGGTGCAGACGGCGCTGGGCGGCTACATGGCGCGGGTGCCCTGGGGCCGCGGCCACCACGACGCCTTCGCCGCCACCTTCACCCACAGCGTCAGCCTGACCGTCACCACCGAGGACCTGCCGGACCCGGAGAACCGCGTGACGCTGGACCCGCAGCTGCGCGACGGCGACGGGCTGCCCGCCCCGGCACTGCGCTACCGCGTGGGCGAGAACACCCGCCGCATGCTGGCGCACGGCGTGGCGCGTGCCTCGGAGGTGCTGCGCGCCGCGGGGGCCACGGGCGTTTCCGTCAATCCGCTGGTGGCCGCCGCCGGCTTCCACTTCCTGGGCACGACGCGCATGGGCGAGGACCCCGCGCGCGCCGTCACCGACGCGGTGGGCCGGGTGCACGGGGTGCCCGGGCTGCTGGCCGTGGATGGCGGCGTCTTCGTCACCGCCGGGGCGGTGAACCCCACCTCCACCATCCAGGCAGTGGCGCTGCGCGCCGCCGATGCCCTGGCCAACCGCCTGGAGCGCGCCGCCGCATGACCGACCCGCTGGACGAGGTCCTGGCCACCCTGCTGCCCGGCGAGGACGACTGGCCCGCCGGCGACAGCGTTTCGGCGCAGATGCGGCGCGACGTGGATGCGGCGCCGGATGCGGGGGCTGCGCTGAACCGGCTGCTCGGTGCCCTGCCGGCGGGATTCCGGCGCGGCGACGAGGCGACGCTGCGCGCGGTGGAAGCTGCGGAGCCGGAGGCTTTCGAGCGCGTCGTGACCCTGGCCTATATCGCCTACTACACCGACCCCGCGGTGCGCGCTGTGATCGAACGCGTCACGGGCTACGAGGCGCGGCCACCGCAGCCGCTGGGCTACGAATTGCCGCCCTTCGACGAGGAACTGCTGGCGGTGCAGCGCCGGCGCGCGCCCTTCTGGCGCGACCCGGACGCGGAGGCCGGGGCATGAGCGGGACGCGGCACCTGCGGGCGGAACGCGCGACGCCGGAGAACACCGCCGCGCTCGGCACCTGGCTCGGATCGGCCGCGCCCGTGCCGGCTTCCGGCAGCGGCTTCTACGGTGAGGCCGTGGCGCTGCGGAAGCCGGGCGGCTTCGTGACGGACGACACGCTGGACGTCTCCGTCGCCACCGTGCACCGCCGGCCGCTGCGGGTGAGCTGGCTGGAGCGGCATTTCCTGCACACCCAGACCTTTATCCCCCTCGGCGGGCGGCCGATGCTGCTGGTGCTGGCGCCGCCCACGCCGGAGGCGGAACTGCCCGAACTGGATGCGCTGCGGGCGCTGGTGTTCGACGGCAGCGCCGGCTTCGCGCTGCACCTGGGCACCTGGCACGAATTCCCGATGGCGCTGGTGGACAGCACGGACGTGCTGGTGCTGCTGCGGCGGGACACGGTGCGCGACCTCCGCCACAAGCAGGGCAACGAGGCGCACGGGCCGGACCTGGACAAGAAGGACGTGGTGGCGCGCTGCGGGGTGACGCTGGAAGTGCTGCTGGCCTGAGGAGCCCTGCCGCCGGGCGAAGCGGCGGGTCCGCCTTACTTCCTTACGATCTTACTTCCTTACCCGGGCCCCCGCCGGACAGTCATGAATCGGGCGCTGGCAGGGCCGGTCCTGGCAGGCAAGCCATTGTTTTGTCAAGAAATTACTGGCAGGCCTCGGTGCGGCCCGCCCGGGTGCGCGTGGCAATTACCCGCGAATCTGCCACTTCCGCGCGAATCTGCCACTTTCGGCCGAAGCTGACATGTCGGACGCGCGCCCGGGCGGAACCCGGGCGCGCTTCGCGTGGCGTCAGGGCTGGCCGCTGCCGCCGGCGGCGCCGTAGATCTGCCCGGTGGCGTAGCTGGCGTCCGCCGCAGCGAGCTGGACGTAGATGGAGGCGAGCTCCACCGGCTGGCCGGGGCGGCCCAGCGGGGTTTCGCCGCCGAAGCTCTTCAGCTTCTCCATCGTCGCGCCGCCCGACACCTGCAGCGGCGTCCAGATCGGGCCCGGCGCCACGCCGTTGACGCGGATGCCCTTGGGGCCGAGCTGCTTGGCCAGGGACTTGGTGAAGTTCATCTCCGCCGCCTTGGTCAGCGCGTAGTCCACCAGATTGGCGGAAGGGTCGTAGGCCTGCTCGGAGGTGGTCTGGATGATCGTGGCGCCGGGCTGCAGATGCGGCAGCGCGGCCTTGGTGATCCAGAACATGGCGTAAACGTTGGTCTTCATGGTGGCGTCGAAATCCTCGGAGGAGATGTCCTCCAGGCTGGCGCGCTGCTGCTGACGGCTGGCGTTGTTGACCACGATGTCCAGCCCCCCGAGCTGCTGCACGGCGGCGGCCACCATCTGGCGGCAATGCGCCTCGTCCCGGATGTCGCCGGGAAGGGCGACCGCGATGCGGCCTTCGCGCCGGATGAGGTCGATCACCTCGCGCGCGTCGGGCTCCTCGTCGGGGAGGTAGGAGATGGCGACGTCGGCGCCTTCCCGCGCATAGGCGATGGCGGCGGCGCGGCCCATGCCGGAATCGCCGCCGGTGATCAGCGCCTTGCGGCCGGCCAGGCGGCCGGAGCCGCGATAGCTGGTCTCACCATGGTCGGGGCGCGGGTTCATGCGGCCGGCCAGGCCCGGCCAGGGCTGGGTCTGTTCGGGGAAGGGCGGCTTGGGAAAGCGGCTGCGCGGGTCGGGGCGCGGGGCAGGGGCGGTCGCCTGCGCGCCGGGCTGGGCCGTGCCGGAAGGCGCCGTGCCCGGCTGGGTGGCGCCGGGTTGGGCCGTGGCCGTCTGGGCATTGGCGGGCTGAACGGCCGCGGCCGCCACCATGCCCGCGCCCGCCGCGGCAGCGCCGACCATGCTGCGTCGCGACAGCGGCGTTTCGGTGTTGTTCATGGTCGCTGGTCCTTTGGCTGCTGCTTGGCCCGAAACACCGTCCCTTGCGGAGCAGCATCGCGGGAAGGATCGGGGTGGGGGCCGCGGGGCAGGGGCATGGCGGGGCCGCCCGACGGGTGCGCGGGGATCCGGCCGTTGCGCCCTGGTGCCTGATCGGCCTGGGGGAGGCAGAACGGCCGCGGGCGCCCGAGGGTTCAGGGAAGCCCGGCGCAGCGCCGGGTTTTCGCCCGATCTAGCCGAGACGTGACCGCCGGGCGGAACCGGCCGGGGCAGGGAACTGGCCTGCGCCGCCCATCAGTGGCAGGCCCCGGGGCCGCCTTGGGCACCGGCAGGAGGCGATCGCTCCGCCGCTCACAGTCGCTGGTGCCGACGGAGGTGACCGCGGCGATCCTGGGCTCGATCGCCCTGGGAAACCCAGAAATCACCGGCTGCCGACATGGAATATCTGGGGAAATGCATCGGTCGCAGAAAAGTTGTGCAAGCTTTAGTTACTCTATCGTGAGTAGAATGACATTCCGAGCACATGGTCTGAGACGTGTGTCGTCCCCTTCGTGGCCCTTGGCGCAGGTGCCGTGGGGATGCCCGACGGCACCAGCCTGCTGCCACTGCCTGCCGCGATTGGCTGCCCCCCTGACCAGGCCCGGTGAAACAGCCCGGGATCAACAAAGGAAGGAAACGACCCGATGCCGAACACGACCTATACGGCGCGAAACGTCCTGAAACTGGCGGCCGGCCACCTCGTCGCCGGAAGCGGCAACGCCCTTTCGGCGGTCGCGGCCGAGACCAAGGCGCGCGAACTGGACGACCTGTTGCAGACGGCTTTCCAGTCGCGGGGCGAAAGCTACGACGGCAGCGACATCGGGCAGCACGACCTCAAGAAGGCGATCCTCTTCGTGCGCGGCAAGAAGCACAGCAAGGCGAGCCGGAAGGTCGTCATTGCCGGGGCCCAGGCCGCGCTGCAGATCACGGCCGCGGCCACCGGCGCCACCCTGGGATCGGTGGTCCCGGTGCTCGGCACCTTGGTCGGCGGGGCTGGGGGCGCGATTGCCGGTGCGGGGCTGGGCGTCACCGTCACGGCCGCCGATCAGGTGAAGCGCAGGGCCAAGGGCATCTACAAGTTTCTCCGCCATACCCGCGGCGCTCATCGCAACCAGGCCGCCGCCACGCTGATGTTCCAGGCGACCGAGGGCGAGTACCGCAACGCCCTGGTTGCCAAGAGTGCCCTGCGCATCATCCTGGGCGAGGAGTACGCCGCGGTGATGGAGAGCCAGAACACGGAACGCCTCGCCGACCGGCTGAAGTCCAACTAGTGGGGGGAGTTCAGGAGACGCTTCCCTTGCTGGTGCCTGCCGATGCTGGTGTCGGCAGGCGCATTCCTGCCTGAGCCGGCCGGGCGCGGGAAGGCAGGGTGCTAGGCGTCCCCTTCCCGCGACCAGGCGAGAAAGTCGGCGAAGGCGCGGTCCGGCGGGAAGCGCGGTTCCCAGCCGGTGGCGCGCAGGCGCTCGATGCTCATGGCGGCGCGCGGGCGGGTCTCGTTGAGGCGGATCGTGCAGGCCGCGGGGTCGTCGGACTGCTGCCAGCGGAAGCCGGGATGGGCGATGGCGAGCGTGCGGCACCAGCCCGGCAGCAGGTCGGAGCGGGTGTCGCCGGAGCAGATGTTGAACACGCGATCCGCCGGAGCGGGCGGCAGGTCCAGCAGGTGCAGCAGGGCCGCCGCGGCGTCGCGGGCATAGACCCAGCCATAGGGTGGGAGCTCGGCGGGCAGCACGGCCTCGCGGCCGGCACGGGCGGCCTGTTCCAGTTGCCAGAAGGGGCTGAGGGAGTCGCGCAGGCCGGTGTCGCGCTCCCAGGGGCCGAACAGGGCGCCGATGCGCGCCGCCACCACGTCCAGGCCCCAGAGCGCGCCCAGGCGCAGCGCCGTGCGTTCCAGCGCGTATTTGCTGATGCCGTAGAGGCTGATCGGCACCGGCGGCGTCCCGTCCTCGCGCATCGGGCCGGGGGTGTAAAAGCTTTCGCCGTAAACGGCGGAGGAGGAGGGAGCGACGACGCGGCGGATGCCGACGTCGCGCGCCGCGCGCAGCTGCGACACGACGCCGAGCAGGTTCACCTCCAGCACGCGCTCCGGCGCTTCGCGCTCGCGGTCGGGGCCGGAGGTGACGGCGGCGAAGGGAAAGAGGCGGTCCACCTGATGGCGGCGCAGGCACTCCGCGAAGCCGGCCGTGTCGCGGATGTCGCCGCGTTCGGGGAGGAGGGTGCCGGGCAGGGTACGGAAGCGGCGCAGCGCGGCCTCGGGCGGGGCATCGAGGGCGAAGAGCACCACGCGTTCGCCGCGCGCCAGCAGCGCCTCGGCCAGGTTGAGGCCGACAAAGCCGGTGCCGCCGGAGATCAGCACCGTCATGCAAAAACAACCCGCTGCATCGCGCTTCTCCCGCTGGCGGAGCGAGGTTCCGTGCCTGGGATATGTCTTGTCAAGCATACAACCTGGCGGCATCGTCCGCACCCGTCGCGGTGAAGGAGCGGGTTCTTGGTGATGGGCAGCGACACGCTGCGGGACCGGCGCGTACTGGTGACCGGCGGTGGATCGGGGATCGGGCGCAGCGTGGTGGAAGCGGCGGTGGCGGACGGGGCGCGCTGCGTGGCCGTGGTGCGCACGGCGGCGGAGCGGGACGGGCTGCTGGCGATCCTGCCGGAGGAGCGGGTGCTGCTGGCCGATCTGCGAGACCTCGGCGCGATCCCGGCGCTGGTGGCGCGGGCGGTGGCGGCGCTGGGCGGGGGGCTGGACGGTCTGGTGTATTCGGCCGGCGTGTTCGACCTGCGCGGCGCCCTGGATACGGAACGGGCGGACTGGGACGCGGTGCTGGACGTGAATCTGCATGCGGCCTTCGCGGTGGCGCGGGAATGCGGCCGCGCCATGCTGGCGGGGGGCGCGGGGTCGATGGTGCTGGTGTCCAGCCAGATCGGCTTGGTGGGGCATCCGCGGGCGGCAGCCTACGCGGCGTCCAAGGCGGCGGTGAACGGGCTGGTGCGGGCGATGGCGCTGGAACTGGCGCCGCGCGGGCTGCGGGTCAACGCGGTGGGGCCGGGGCCGACCGCGACGCCGATGACGGCGGTGGCGCGGGGCGATGCGGAACGGTCGCGCCGGTTGCTGGAGGCGATTCCGCTGGGGCGCTTCGGGCGGCCGGAGGAGAGCGCCGCGGCGATCCGCTTCCTGTTGTCGGAGGCGGCGTCCTTCATCACCGGGCAGGTGCTGGTGGTGGATGGCGGGGTGACCGCGGCATGAGCGGCGGGCCGGAGATCCCCTCGGTGGAGGAGGTGCGGGCGCGGCTGGACGCGTTGCGCGCGAACCGCGGCTTCGTGCTGGAACACCACGGCGCCATGGCGGCGGGGATGCCCGACCTGCACGCCGCCTACAACGCGATGTACGCGGCGCTGACGCTGGCGGACCGGCACCTCTCGCCCTTCGAGAAGGAGTTCTGCTGGCTGGCGATCCTGCTGGCCACGCGGGAGGCGATCGGGACGCATCACCTGGACCTGTTCCGCCGCCACGGCGGCACGGAGGCACAGGCGGAGATCGCCTTCCGCGCCGTGGGCTATGCCGGGGCGGCGGCGGGCTTCGGCTTCGTGGGGCACCACTGGAGCGGGTTCTTCCCGGGGATCGCGGCGCGCGACGCCTACCTGCGCGGGCTGCGGGCGCTGTGCGGCGGCGATGCGGCGGTGCCGTGGGACACGGTGCTGCTGGCGCTGGGCGCGGCGCAGGCGGCGCTGGGCTGCGAGGAAGGGGTCGCGGCGCATGTGGTCGCCGCCTACGAGGCGGGGGTGCCGGAGGACAAGCTGGCCGAGGCGCTCAGCCTGGTGATCTGGCCCACGGGGGTGAACAAGTTCGTGGATGCCTGCCGGGTGTGGCACGGGCTGATGGTGGCGGGGGAGGTGGTGCCGTCGCCGCGGTACCGGGTCTGGGCGGAAACGCCGGGGTTGGGGCCGTTCGGGACGGCGGGGTGAGGGTGGCCCGGGAGGGAGAAGGAATTCTCCCTCCCGATACCCTCCCTCATCTTTTTCTGGGACGCTGCCGCGGTTTCGGCGGCGACGTCGGGCGCTGTGGCCCCGAGAAGATTATTCTCGCAGCGCGGGCTGCGGCTGCAGCCGCCGGAGGGCTTAGCCCTCCGGCGTGACCCACGGCGCAGCCGAGACCGCGGCAGCGTCCTGAAAAAAGATGAGGGGGAGGGTGCGGGAGGGGGAGAATTCCTTCTCCCCCTCCTGCGTCACGGCCGCCAGCGCAGCACCCAGTTCTCCAGGTGCTTGAGCCCGGTGTTGATCAGCGCGCCGACGATCGCCAGCACGATGATGCCGGCGTAGACGCTGGTGGTGTTGAACAGCCCGGTGGCTTGGCTGATCAGGAAGCCGATGCCGCGATTGGCCGACATGAACTCGCCGATCACCGTGCCCACCAGGGCGTAGGGGACGGAGACCTTGAGGCCGGTGATCACCCAGGCCGCGGCGGAGGGGATGATGACGTGGCGCAGCACCGCCGCTTCGCCGCCGCCCATGATGCGGGTGGTGTGGACGTAGAGCGGGTTGACCTCGCGCACGCCGGCGTAGGTGTTGAGGAAGATCACCAGGAACACGATGGCGGCGGAGACCGCGACCTTGCTCTCGATGCCGATGCCGAACCAGATGATGAACAGCGGCGCCAGCGCGATCTTGGGGATGGAGTAGAGCGCGCTGATGTAGGGATCGAAGATCTCGGCCAAGGTGTTGTAGCGGCCGAAGAGGAGGCCGGACACGAAGCCCACGGTGCCGCCGATGGTGAAGCCCAGCACCGTGGCCAGCAGGGTGATGGACAGGTGGAACCACAGCGTCCCGTCCACGAGCCAGCGCCACAGCCGCGTCGCCACCAGGTCAGGCGAGGAGATCAGCAGCGTGTCGATCCAGTTGCCGGAGGCGGCGTACCACAGGGACACGAACACCACGCCCACCACCAGCCGCGCGGCGAGCACGAACCAGCGGTGGCGGGTATCGGCCGCGGCCAGGGCGGCGGTGGCGGGGGTGGAGGCGCGGACCTCGCCGCCCAGGGTGGCCGCCTGCTGCGCGACGCCGCTCATGCCGCCAACTCCTCCTCGCGCCGGATCTCGGGGGCGAGGGCGTCCCAGAGGCGGGAATAGGTGCACTCGAACACCGGGTCGAAGCGGACGCGGAACACGTCGCGGGGGCCGGGGGGGAGGTCGATCGTCTCGATGGACTTGATGCGGCCGGGGCGGCCGCTGAACACCACCACGCGCTGCGCCAGCGTCACCGCTTCGCCGAGGTCGTGGGTGACGAAGATCACCGTCTGCTTCTCGCGTTCCCAGATGCGCAGCAGCAATTCCTGCATCACCAGCTTGAGCTGCGCGTCCAGGGCGCCGAAGGGCTCATCCAGCAGCAGGGTCTTGGGGCCGTAGGCCAGTAGCTGGGCCAGCGCCACGCGCTTGCGCATGCCGCCGGAGAGTTCCGCCGGGAAGGCGTTGCCGAAGCCGGTGAGGCCCACGGTTTCCAGCATCCGCTCCGCGCGGGCAACGCGTTCGGCGCGCGGCGTGCCGCGCAGGCGCAGCGGCAGCTCCACGTTGTCGCGCGCGGTGCGCCAGGGCAGCACCGCGTCGGCCTGGGTCATGTAGCCGACGTTCTGGTTGATGCCCTGCACCGGGCGGCCGTCGTGCAGGATGGTGCCCTCGGTGATCGGCAGGATACCGGCCACCATGTTCATCAGCGTGGACTTGCCGCAGCCGGAGGGACCGACGAAGGCCACGAACTCGCCCTGCGCGATGTCGAGGTCCACGCGGTCCAGCGCCAGGGTTTCCCGGCGGCGGGACACGTAGAGCTTGCGCACGCCGCGGACGGAGATGCTCACGGCAGGCGCTTCGCGGCTTCGGCCAGGATGGAGCCGTCGAAGATGCGGTCCAGCGTCAGGCTGGCGGGCACCGGCGGCTCGCCCTGGGACACGCGGGCGACGCTGAGGAACTCGGTGTTGCGGCGGTACAGCTCGGGGGTGAAGACCGGATCGGTGGCGAAGATGCGGGAATTGGCCTCCACCGCCTGGGTGGCGATGGCGGGGTCCAGTTCCAGGAAGTTGGTAGCGAAAGCGCGGAACTTTTCCGGCTCGTCGCGGATGGAGCGCAGCGCCATGGACACGCCGGTGGCGTAGCGGATCAGCGCTTCGCGCTTGTCGCGTAAGCCCCGGGTGGAGGCGCTGGCAATGATGTAGCAGAAGGGCGCGAGGTCGGGCGGCGGGTTGGTGGCGTTGTTGAACAGGTAGGCGCAGTCCGCGCGCATCACCGCGATGTCGGAGGTGGGGGAGGACAGGCAGAAGCCGTCGATGACCTTCTGCTGCAGCCCCGCGATCATGCCGGGCCCGCCGCCCTGCATGGGCACCAGCTGCGTGTCGGAGTTGGGGTTCAGCCCGCCCTTCACCGCCAGCCAGCGCAGCAGGTTGTCCGGCGCGGCGCCGGGGCCGGTGGTGCCCAGGCGCAGGCCCTTCATCGCGGCCAGCTTGGCGGGCAGCGGGCTGCTCTCGGAAACGCCGGCGCGGTCCAGCACTTCCTTGCGCACCACGACGTGCGAGGCGTAGCGGTTGACCGAGTGCAGGAAGGACTTGGCGCCGAAATCCTGCGACACCGCGTTCATCAGCTCGCCCGGGTCGCCGGTGACGATGTCCACGCCGGAATTGCCGGCCAGCGCCGCGATGTTGGTGCCGCGGTTGGAGGCGTTGGACACCACCTTGACCTGCGCGCGCTCGAAGAAGCCGCCGGCCTGGGCGTAGTCCTCGCCTAGCCAGAGCCAGGCCTTGCTGGTGGAGCGCATGGTCTGCAGTTCCGGCACCGACTGGGCGATGGCGAAGCGCGGCAGCGTCGCGAGGGCGCCCGCTGCGGCGAGGCAGTTGCGGCGAGAGATCATGGTACGTCCCTGAACAACGGGGTGCAGCTTGTCCGCATCCTAGAACAACTGCAATCTGCCGCGGAACAGAAATCGGGGCGTTGCATGGCCGAGCGGGCGGATGTCCTGGTGGTGGGTGCCGGTTCCGCGGGCAGTGTGCTCGCGGCGCGGCTCAGCGAGGACCCGCGGCGGCGCGTGGTGCTGCTGGAAGCCGGCGGCAGCGACCGCAACCCGCTGTTCCGCGTGCCGCTGATGACCGGGGTGCTGCTGCGCAGCCGCTACGCCAACTGGTTCTACCACACCGAGGCGGAGGCGCGGATGGACGGGCGGCGCATCTTCTGGCCGCGCGGGCGGGTGCTGGGCGGGTCGTCCGCGATCAACGGCATGGTGTGGGCGCGCGGGCGGCCCTCGGATTACGACGGCTGGGCGCAGGCGGGGCTGCCGGGCTGGAGCTGGGAGGAGGCGCTGGGCGCGTTCCGCCGCATCGAGCGGTTCCAGGGCGGGGCGAGCGCGGCGCATGGCGGCGACGGGCCGCTGCCGATCACCGACGGCGGTTCGCGCCACCCGCTGCTGGACGTGTTCGTGCGGGCGGGGGTGCAGGCCGGGCACGTCGCCACGGCGGATTTCAACGCCGAGCCCTTCGAGGGTGTCGGGCGCTACCACTTCACCATCAGCGGCGGGCAGCGCTGGTCCGCCGCGCGCGCCTTCCTGCAGCCCGCGCGCGACCGGCCCAACCTGCGGGTCGTGCCGCGCGTACGCGCGCTGCGGGTGATCGTGGAAGCGGGGCGCGCGGTGGGCGTGCTGACCAGCCGCGGGGTGTTCCATGCCGGTGAGGTGGTGCTGTGCGGCGGGGCGGTGAACTCGCCGCAGTTGCTGCTGCTGTCCGGCATCGGGCCGGCGGAGGAGCTGCGCGCCGCGGGGGTGGAGCCGGTGCTGGACCTGCCCGGCGTCGGGCGCAACCTGCAGGACCACCTGCTGGCCCGCGTGGAGCACAGCAGCACACAGCCGATCACCCTGCAGTCGCTGACCCGGCTGGACCGCGCCGCGGTGGCGCTGGGGCAGGCGCTGGTGCTGCGCTCCGGCCCGGCGGCGAGCTTTCCGCTGGCGGCGGGAGCCTTCCTGCGCTCCTCCCCCGGGCTGGAGGAGCCGGACCTTCAGAGCCACTTCCTGCCGGGCCTGACCACCGCCACGCTGCGCGTCCCCGGCCTGGCCGGGCCGGCGCGGCCGGGCGAGGGGCACGGCTTCATGGCCAACGTCACGCAGATGCGGCCCGAGAGCCGCGGCAGCATCACCTTGCGCGGCGCCGACCCGCTGGCCGCGCCGGCGATCCGTCCGAACTACCTGTCCGACCCGCGCGACCGGGACGCGCTGCGCCGCGGCGTGCGGCTGCTGCGCGAGATTTTCGCGCAGCCCGCCTTCGACCCGTTCCGCGGCCCGGAGCTGTCCCCCGGCCCCGACGTACAGGACGACGCGGCGCTGGACCGCTGGCTCGCCCGCACCGCCGACACGATGTTCCACCCCGTCGGCACCTGCCGCATGGGCACGGAGGCCGACCAGGGCGCCGTGGTGGACCCGCAGCTGCGCGTGCGCGGCGTCGCCGGCCTGCGCGTCGCCGACGCCTCGGTGATGCCGCGCATCACCAGCGGCAACACCAACGCCCCCGCCATGCTGATCGGCCACCGCTGCGCGGACTTCATGGCGGCTGCTTGAGGGGGGTGGTCTTCAGTGTTCAGGCGTCGGCCAGGGGGCGCCGCCCCCTGGACCCCAGGGCAAAGGCGAAGCCTTTGTCCCGAGCCGGGGAGTTTAAACTCCCCGGACCCCACTTTTAGCGCTCCGCGAGGAGGGGCTATGGGAGATGGCTCGCTTGTGGCGCAACGTCGGTCTTGGCCCCTCCTCGCGGAGCGCTCATGAGGTCCAGGAGCCTAAGCTCCTGGCGGGGTGTCCAGAGGCCCCGGCCCGAACATCCAAGACCCCCCCCCCTCAGCCTGCCGGCGTGAGGCCCGTCGCTTCGTCGAAGCCGCCCTGGCCGGTGAGGCGGGCCCAGGCGAGGTAGCGGGGGGAGGCGGGGAGGGTGCCGGCGGCGATCAGGTCGCGCCACACGCCGCAGGCTTCCACGAAACGCGGCACGCTGCCGGGGAACATGGCCAGGCTGAGGGCCTCGGCGATCTCGTCCTCGGGCACGGCGTCGGCGTAGGCGGCGGCGAGCTGCCATTCCAGCAGGCGCCAGCGGGCGCGGCAGACGTGGACGGCGCATTGCGCGAGGTGGACGAGGCGCAGGGGGGACAGGCGGCGCACGCCGTCGAGATAGGCGGCGCGCGGGTCCCAAGGGGCGAGCTGGCGGGCCCAGGCGCGGGCGGCGAAGTCGTGCGCCTCGCCGCCCAGGGCCCAGGCGCAGGCGGCGAAGGCAGCGGCGACCGTCTCGTCCGTGCCGCCGGCGCCGCGGAACTTGGCGATGTGGTGGGTGGCCAGGGCCTCGTCGGTGGCGGCCAGCACGGCCAGCCAGACGAACTCGCGGTCGTGGTGCGACAGCGTGCGGTCCCGCAGCGCCATGGCGGTGTAGGCGGCGTCGTAGCCGGCCAGGAGTTCGGGGGAGGAGAGGGCCATCAGGCCGTGATGCGGCAGCAGGTAGCCGCGCTTGGCGCGCACGGCTTCGAGGCGGCGTTCCAGCTCGGCGGTGTCGGCGTCCGCGGGGGCGTGCTGCGCCGGTCCCGGGCCGGTTTCCCCGGATGTGCGGTCGGACATGGCGTTGCTCCCCCCGTGGCGCGCGGTCAGGCCGGCGCGAAGCCTTCGTGCTGCAGGGCGTTGAACAGGGCCAGCGCGTCGCGGTGCGCGGCGACGGCCTCGGGGCTGCCTTCGCGCTGGAGGCGCTGTTCCGGCAGGAAGTGGTTGACGCGGTCGGTGCCGCGCACCAGCAGGGCGCTGGGCTTGGAACGGCCGGTGGGCTTCACCCGGGTCGGGATGAAGCTGATGCCGTAGCCCATGCGGCGATGGTTGGCGCGGTTGGGGCCGGAGGCGTGCAGCGTGTTGGTGTTGTGCAGCGAGAGCTGGCCGGCCAGCACGGGAACCGGCACGCCGGCCTGGTCGTCATAGCCGCGCACGCCCTGGCCGCGGCGGATCATGTTGTTCTCGGAGGGGGCGTCGTAGTGCGGCAGCTGGCCGAGTTTCTGGCTGCCGGGGATGAAATGGACGCAGCCCGCTTCCTCGGTGGCGTCGGTCAGGGCGACCCAGGCGGTGACGTGCTCGGCTGGGTCGAGGAAGAAGTAGGTGCCGTCCTGGTGCCACAGCACGTAAGCGGGGGTGTTGGCTTCCTTGATCCACATGGTGGAGTGGTAGACCAGGATGTCCGGCCCGATCACGTCCTCCACCGCGTCGAGGACGCGGGGGTGGTGCACCAGCGCGTCGGCCCAGTCGAAGAGCAGGTAGGATTTCGACTTCTCGGGGAAGGCCAGCGGGTGGCCGAGGCGCGCCTCGTGCGCTTCCAGCGAGCTGCGGAAGCGCTGGACTTCGGCGGGGGAGAGCACGTCCACGGCGGTGGAGAAGCCGTCGCGGTGATACATCGCGACCTGTTCGTCCGTGAGGATCTTGGGCACGACGTTGGGTCTCCGGGGCGGGGGTTGCGGGGGATCAGCCTTGCGGCAGGGCGGCCAGGGCTTCGGCCACGGTGCACACCTTGGCCACGGGGCGCAGCGCGGCCACGGCGGTGTCGTGCACCTCCTGGCTGAAGGCGGCGCAGCCGTCGGAAAGCAGCGTGACCTCGAACTCGCGGACATGGGCGTCGCGCACGGTGCTGGCGACGCCGCCGTTGGTGACGATGCCCGCCACCAGCAGGCGCTTCACGCCGGCGCGGTGCAGGATCCATTCCAGCCGGCTCATATAGAAAGCGGAAAAGGCGACCTTCTCCACTGGCAGGTCCACGGGTTGCAGCGCGTCCACCGTGGCGTGGCCCCAGGAGTTGGGGGCGAAGTCGCCGCGGCGCAGGAAGGGGCGGAGCTGCAGGAGGTGCGGCGAGATGAAGGGCTCGCCGCCGCGGCCGGGCACCAGGGTGAAGTGGGTGGCGGCGATCCAGCCGCCGGCGGCGCGCAGCCGGTCCGCCAGGGGCTTCAGGCGGGCGGGCAGGGCGGCGATCTCCGGGTCGGCCAGGCCGCCGCGGGCGTAGGCGCCGTCGGGGTGGATGAAGTCGTTCTGCAGGTCGCAGAGCAGCAGGGCGCAATCGGACCAGTCGTGCGGGTCGGCGGCGGGGTTCACGCGGCTTCCTCCAGGATCAGGTTGCCGAAGCGGTCCACCCGGCCTTGCTGGCCCGGCTCGATCAGAATGGTGGTGTCGGGCTGTTCCAGCACCGCCGGGCCGGGCACCACCGCGCCCACGGGCAGGGAAAGGCGGTCCCAGACTACCGCCTCGTGCCAGCCGCCGAACCAGATGCGGCGGGCGCCGCGGCGGGCGGCGTCCACCGTGGCGTCGGCGGCGGGGGCGAGGCTGAGCAGGTCGATCTTGGGGCGGCGGCCGATCACGGCGGAGCGCAGGTTCAGCACGCGCACCGGCACGCCTTCCAGCACGCGACCGTAGGTGCGGCGGTAGGTGTCGGCGAAGGCGGCGGCGATGCTGTCGCGCGTCACGGCGCCGCTGCCGTCGGCGGCCAGCGGCAGGCGCACGGCGACGGTGTGGGTCTGGCCCAGGTAGCTCATGTCCAGCTCGTGCTCCGCGGCGCGGCCGGTGAAGGCGACGCCGGCGCGGTCGAGCAGGGCGAAGAGGTCAGTGGCCGTGCCGTCCATCTCGGCGCGCAGCGCGTCGGGGTCGAGGTCGGAGAGCAGGCGGTTGAGGGTGCGGACGCGGTCGTGCCGCATGTCGGCGATGACGCAGCCCAGCGCCGAGGTGACGCCGGGGAAGCGCGGCACCAGCGCCCGCGCCAGGCCGACGTCGCGGATCAGCGCGCCGGCGTGCAGCGCGCCGCCGCCGCCGAAGGGCATCAGGGAGAAGCGCTTGGGGTCGTGGCCGCGTTCGATGGAGACCAGCCGCAGGGCGCCGGCCATGCGGGCGTTGGCGACGCGCAGGATCGCTTCCGCCGCCTGCATCACACCCAGGCCGAGCGGCTGGCCGACCTGCGCCTCGATGGCGCGGGCGGCGGCGTCGGTGTCCAGGCGGGCCAGCTTGCCGCCGATCGGTTTCTCCGCGTTGATGCGGCCGAGCACGACGTTGGCGTCGGTCAGCGTCGGGCGGTCGCCGCCGGCGCCGTAGCAGACCGGGCCGGGGACGGAGCCGGCGCTCTCCGGGCCGACCTGGAGCAGGCCGGCGGCGTCGACGTGGGCGATCGAGCCGCCGCCGGCGCCGATGGTGCTGATCTCGATCATCGGCGTGCGGACGACCAGGCCGAAGTCCAGCGTGGACTGCGCCGCCAGCGCGGGGATGCCGCCCGCCACCAGCGACACGTCGAAGGAAGTGCCGCCGATGTCGCCGGTGATGACGTCGGGGAAGCCGGCAGCGGTGGCGATCTCGGCCGCGGCGATGACGCCCGCGGCGGGACCGGAGAGCGCGGTGCGCACGGGCAGCGCCTGGGCGGTGTCCACGCTCATCACGCCGCCGTTGGACTGCACCAGCAGGAACTCGCCCGCGAAGCCGTCCGCGCGCAGCTTGCTGTCCAGGGCGTGGAGGTAGCCGCCCACCACGGGCTGCAGCACGGCGTTCAGCGCGGCGGTGCTGGTGCGCTCGAACTCGCGGATCTCGGGCAGGATGTCGCTGCTGACCGCGACGTGCGCGTTGGGCCAGACTTCGCGCGCCGCGGCCAGGGCGGTGCGCTCGTTGGCGGGGTTGGCGTAGGAATGGAGGAACACGATGCACAGGGCCTGGGCGCCGGCGTCCAGCAGGCGGCGGGCCTGGGCCTTGACCTCCTCGGGATCCACTTCTTCCAGCACGGTGCCGTCGGCCAGGGTGCGTTCCGCCACTTCCAGGCGCATGTCGCGCTCGATCACCGGGCGGAAGGAGCCGAACAGGCCCCAGGTCTGGCGGCGGTCGCGGCGGCGCATCTCCAGCGTGTCGCGGAAGCCGGCGGTGGTGATGAGGCCGGCGCGCGCGCCCTTGCGTTCCAGCAGCGCGTTGGTGCCCACGGTGGTGCCGTGCACGATGGCGGAAATGTCGGGCAGCGGCGCGAGACCGGCGATGCCGGCGGCGAAGCCCACGGCTTCCTGGCCGCGCGTGGAAGGGACCTTGCCGACGCGCGCCTGGCCGGTGGTCTCGTCGAACAGGAACAGGTCGGTGTAGGTGCCGCCGACATCCACGCCGACCACGAGGCGGCCGCCGCTCGCGCCGCTCACGATGCGTCGCCTTCACGGGACAGGTAGCCCAGCCGGGCGTCGCGCGCGGCGTCGGCGGGGGTGCGGTCCGCCGGGTCGCCCCAACCGCCGCCGCCCGGGGTTTCCAGCCGGATGCGCTGGCCGCGGCGCAGCGGCACGCCCACCACCTTGGAGCCCAGCGGCGGCGTTTCCCAGCCGTGCTCGCCCTGGTAGCTGACGCGGTTGAGCGCGCCCTCGCCGCCGCCCAGCACGCCCTTGGGGGCGAAGCGGGCGCGTTCGGCGAAGACGAAGGCTTCGGCGGATTCTTCCAGCAGCTCGATCTCGTAGATCGCGCCCATGCCGCCGCGATGCGCGCCCGCGCCGCCGGAGCCGGAGCGCAGCGCCCACTGCCGGTACAGCACGGGATAGGCGGCTTCCATCACCTCCACGGGGGGGATGATGGCGGTGGCGATGGGGGGATTGCCGTGGTGCAGCCCGTCGCCCTCGGGGTTGCCGCCGTGGCCGCCGCCGAAGAAGGAGAACATCACCCAGCGCTTGCCGTCCGCCCGCTGCCCGGTGACGGAAAGGGCGTTGATGGTGCCGTAGGCGTTAGCGCAGGCGGCGTCGGGGCGGATGCGCGCGAAGGCGGAGAACAGCACGTCGATCACCCGCAGGATGGTCTCGGTGTAGCCGCCCACCGGGCGGGGGCGCTGCGCGTCCAGCAGCGAGCCGTCCGGCACCACCACGGTGATCGGGTCCAGCACGCCGGAATTGGCGGGGACCTCGGGAAACAGGTGCTTCAGCGCCACGTAGACGCTGGCCACCGAGGTGGCGCGGCTGATGTTGACAGGGCCGGCGCAGGCCGGGGCGGAGCGCGAGAAGTCCAGGGTCAGGCTCTCGCCGGACTTGGTGATGTCGACCGCGATGCGCAGCGGCACGTCGGTGCGGCCGTCATTGTCCAGGAAGTCCTCCTGGCTCCACTGCCCGTCCGGCAGAGCGGCGATGGCGGCGCGCATCTGGGCTGCGGCGCGGGCGCGGAGTTCGTCCAGCGCTTCGGCCACGGTGTCGCCGCCGTACTCGTCCAGCAGCGCATCCAGGCGGCCCAGGCCGAGTTCCAGCGCCGAGAGTTGCGCCTGCATGTCGCCATAGGCCACGTCCGGCAGGCGCGAGGCGGCCTGGATGATGTCCAGGATGTCCCGGTTCAGCTTGCCACCCGACATCAGCCGCACGGGCGGGATCAGTACGCCCTCCTGGAAGTATTCCGTGGCGGCGGGGTTGTAGTTGCCCGGCACCGGCCCGCCCACGTCGTGCCAGTGGCCCACCGAGCCGAGCCAGCAGAACACCCGCCCGTCGCGCATATAGGGTGCGATCAGCCGGAAGTCGGAAAGATGCGTGCCGCCGAGATAGGGGTCGTTGAAGATGAACACGTCGCCGGCGGCGGCGTCGGGGAATTTGTCGATGACGGCCTTGGTGGCGAAGGCCATCACGCCCACGAAGATCGGCAGGCCGGACTTGCCCTGCACCAGGGTGGCGCCGCTGGAGCGATCGTAGAGGCCGTGGCAGGCGTCGTGCGCCTCGGCGATGGTGGGGTTGAAGGCGGCGCGGAAGAGGGTCGCGTCCATCTCGTCGGCGATCTGTTCCAGCCGGCCCTTGAGAACCGCGAGGGTGACGGTGTCCATGCTCAGCCTTCCGGCTCGTATTGCGCGGCGTCCCGCAGGATGGCGTCGGTGCCCAGCACGCCGTTCAGCGCGGCGAAGTCCAGCATGCGGGGGCGGAACGGGTCGGTGGTGCCGTGCTCGCGCAGCGAGGCGAAATAGGCCAGCAGCGTATGCGCCACGGCGCGCATGGTGCCGCCGGGGAAGATGGCGATGCGGTAGCCCATGGCGCCGAGTTCGGCGGCGGAGGAGATCGGCGTGCGGCCGCCCTCCACCATGTTGGCCAGCAGCGGCAGGCGGTCGCCGAAGCGGCGGCCGACGGCGGCCATCTGCGCCAGGTCCTCGGGGGCTTCGATGAACAGGATGTCGGCGCCGGCCTCGGCGTAGAACTCGGCGCGGTCCAGCGCGGCCTCGAAGCCTTCCACTGCGATGGCGTCGGTGCGAGCGACGATCAGCGCGTGCTCGCGCGCGTCCAGGGCGGCGCGGATCTTGCCCGCCATCTCGGCGGCGGGGATCAGCCGCTTGTCGCGCAGGTGGCCGCAGCGCTTGGGAAAGGTCTGGTCCTCGATCTGGATGGCGCTGGCCCCGGCGCGCTCGAACAGGCGCACGGTGCGCTGCACGTTGAGCGCGTTGCCGAAGCCGGTGTCGCCGTCCACCACCACGGGCAGCGACACGCGCTCGCGGATGCGGGCGAGGACTTCCGCGACTTCGGTCACCGAGACCAGGCCGATATCGGGGGCGCCGAGGCTGCTGTAGGCGATGCTGGCGCCGGACAGGTAGAGCGCCTCGAAGCCGGCCTGCTCGGCCAGGGCGGCGGAGAAGGCGTCATACACACCGGGACATGCGATCGCCCGTCCGGGCTGCAGCATCGTGCGGAGATCGGGCAAACCCATTGGCATCCCGGGGCGAAGTTGTTCTATGTTTAGGACATGCGGGCTCCCATCCTGTCAACCCATCTCTCGCCCCCGAGGGCGCGCTGCCCCGGCCGCGCGACGCGCCGCGGAGCCGGGGCGTGACGGTTGCGGAGGTGCAGGCGATCCGTCCGGCAGAGGGCGTGCGCTTCGCGCTGGTTCTGCCCGTGGTGATCGTGGGGGCGGGGGCGGCGGGGCTGGTGGCGGCGCTGGCCGCACGCGCCGCGGGGGCGGAGGTGCTGGTGCTGGAGCGCGACGCGGTGCCGCGCGGCTCCACGGCGCTGTCGGCCGGGCTGGTACCCGCCGCCGGCACGCGCTGGCAGCGCGAGGCCGGGATCGAGGATTCGCCCGCGCGCTTCGCCGCCGATATTTCGGCCAAGGCGCACGGCGAGCCGGACCCTGCCCTGGTGGCGCTGGTGTCGCGCGAGGTGGGGCCGGCGCTGGAATGGCTGCACGACGCGCACGGGCTGCCCTTCTCGGTGATCCAGGACTTCCGCTACCCCGGCCATTCCGCGCTGCGGATGCACGGCATGCCCTCGCGTTCGGGCGAGGAACTGGTGGACCGGCTGCGCGGGGCGGCGGAAGCGGCGGGGGTGGAGATCCTGGGCGGGGCGCAGGTCCTGACGCTGTTCGCCGATGCCGCGGGGCGGGTGCGCGGGGTGGAATACCGCCGGCCCGACGGCGCGACCGAGCAGGTCGGCTGCGACGCGATCGTGCTGGCCTGCAACGGCTACGGCGGCAACAAGGAACTGGTGGCCCGGCACGTGCCGGAACTGGCGGAGGCGCTGTATTTCGGCCACGCCGGCAACCAGGGCGACGCGCTGCGCTGGGGCGGCGCGCTGGGAGCGGCGCTGCGCGACCTGTCTGGGCACCAGGGGCACGGCTCGGTGGCGCATCCCGCGGGCATCCTGATCACCTGGGCCACGATCACCGAGGGCGGCGTGCAGGTGAACGCGGCCGGCGCGCGCTTCGCCGACGAGAGCCGCGGCTATTCCGAGCAGGCGGCGGCGGTGCTGGAGCAGCCCGGCGGCCTGGCCTGGACGCTGTTCGACGCGCGCATCGCCGCCGTGGCGCGGCAGTTCGAGGATTTCCGGCAGGCCGAGGCGATCGGTGCCGTGCTGGCCGCGGAGGACTTGGCCGGGCTGGCCGCCGCCACGCGCCTGCCGGCGGAGGCGCTGGCGGCGACCCTGGCGGAGGTGGCGGCGCTGAAGGCCGCCGGGGGACGCGACCGCTTCGGGCGCGACTTCGCCGGGGGGCCGGAGCTGGTACCGCCGTTCCGCGCCGTGCAGGTCACGGGCGCGCTGTTCCACACGCAGGGTGGCCTCGCGGTGGACGGGGACGCGCGCGTGCTGGGCGAGGACGGCGCGGCGCTGCCCAACCTGTTCGCGGCCGGCGGCGCGGCGGTGGGCGTGTCGGGGCGGCAGGCCTCCGGCTACCTGTCCGGCAACGGCCTGCTGACCGCCGTGGCGCTGGGCCGGGTCGCCGGGCGCGCCGCCGCGCGGCTGGCGGCCGAGACCGCGTGACCTTTCCCGAGGAGCCGACCCGCATGACGCCGCATCCCGAGCTGGACCCCGCCATCCTGCGCGCCGCCGCCGAGCGGCGCGGCCGCCCGCACGTCTACGATCACTTCGAGCCGGCGCGCACCGCCCTGGTGGTGATCGACCTGCAGAACGCCTTCGTGGCGGAGGGCGCGCCCTGCGAGGTTCCCGCCGCGCGCGGCGTCGTTTCCGCGGTGAACCGCCTGGCCGCCGCGCTGCGCGCCGCCGGCGGCACCGTGGCCTGGGTGCAGGCCACCTTCGAGCACGGCGGCTGGCCGCTGTTCTTCGAGCACATGGTGCAGCCCGCCACCGCCGCCACCATCCTGGCCGCCCTGCAATCCGGGGCACCGATGCACGCGCTGTGGCCCGAACTGGAGGTCGCGCCGGAGGACGTGGTGGTGCCGAAGTACCGTTTTTCCGCCTTCCTGCCCGGGGCCAGTACCCTGCCCGCGATCCTGCGCGGCCGCGGCATCGACACGGTGCTGGTGGCGGGCTGCATGACCAACATGTGCTGCGACAGCTCCGCCCGCGACGCCGTCATGACCGACTTCCGCACCGTCATGGTGTCCGACGCCAACGCCGCCCGCACCGACACCGCCCACCTCGCGGCGCTGTCCGCCTTCCTGCAGGGCTTCGGCGACGTCCGCACGGTCGACAGCCTGATCGCCGCCCTGCGCGCTTGATCCCCTGCATCAGCGCTGGGTGGCGAGTTCGCGAGGGTTCTCGTGGTGGCGGTTGCGCCTGGTTGAACGGGCGTCGGCCAGGGGCGCCGCCCCTGGACCCCGCCGGGGAGCTTAGGCTCCTCGCGGGGGCTCCAAGGGGGCAGAGCCCCCCTTGGCCCCGGCTTCTGCACCAGGTGCAACCGCCACCACGAGAACTGTCGAGAACCCGTCACCTGGCGCGAGCGAGGGTTCAGCCGTCGCAGAGGACGTCGAGCAGGGCGCTGCGGCCGGCACGGACGGCGGCGAGGGCGCCGCGCAGGGCCGCGGGCAGGGCGGCGGGGTCGGCGACGCCGCGGCCGTAGAGGCCGCAGGCTTCGGCGATGCGGGCGTGGTCGGGGGCGGGTTCCAGGCTGGTCAGCGGCATGCGGTTGGCGCGGGCGGCGAAGCCGTCGGGGTAGAGGGCGCGGGTGGCGCGGTCCACGGCGCCCCAGCGGCGGTTGTTGAACACCACGACGAGGATGGCGAGGTTCTCGGCGGCAGCGATCTGGTGGCAGGCGACGGGGTTGGCGAAGATGAGGCAGCCGTCGCCGAGGGCTGCGATCACCTCGCGGTTCGGGGCGGCCAGCTTGGCGCCGAGGGCGGCGGGCAGGCCCCAGCCCAGCGAGCCCATGGGGGAAGAGCCGAAGAAGCTGCCGGGCTCGGTCGTGCGCATGACGCCGCGGTGCAGCGGGTACTCGTTCACCAGGAGGGAGTCGGGCGCGCGGAGCTGGTCCAGGCAGAAGCTGACCCAGCCCATGCTCATGCGCGCGGGTGGGGCGTCGAGGGTGAAGGGCGTGGTGCGGCGGGCCTGGCAAGCGGCCTCCGCGGCGGTGCGGCGGGACGGGGGTGGTGCGGCGTTGCCGAGTTCGGCGAGCAGGGCCTGGAGCAGCGGGGCGGCGCTGGCGCGCAGGGTGATGTCGGCGGGGAAGCCGCGGGACACGTAGCGCGCCTGCAGCGGGTCCTCGCCGGCTTGGATGATCGTGGCGCCGGGGGCGGGGCGCTCGGTGTCGGGGATCCAGGGCACGTCGCAGTCGAGCACCAGCACGACGTCGGCGGTGGCGAGGTGAGGCGACACCTCGAAGCCGCCGTGCAGCGGGTCATCGGTGGACAGGTTCAGGTGGCGCGGGCGGTACTCCACCACGGGGGCGGCCAGGCGCGCGGCGAGCTGCGACAGCAGCGCGGGAACGCGGCGGTCGGCGCCGGCGCGGGCGGTGACGATCAGCGGGCGTTCCGCGCGGGACAGGGCGGCCGCCGCGGCGGCCACGGCGCGCGGGTCGGGGCCCAGGGCTTCCACCGGGGCGAGGCGGGCGGGCGGAATGTCGGGCTCTGCCGGCGGCATCGCCAGCAGCTCGCGCGGCAGGGACAGGTAGACCGGGCCGCGCGGGGCGGAATGCGCCAGGGCCAGGGCACGGTCGGTGGCGGGGATCAGCTGGCGGGGGTCGCGCAGCTCGTAGTCCCACTTCACGGCCTCGCGCACCATGCCGGCCTGGTCGAACATTTCCTGCGCCCAGTGGATGTTGAGCGAGCGCGCGCCGGGGGCGCCGCCTTCCAGCACCGGCGTGCGCCCGGCGGCCAGCAGCATCGGCACGTAGTCGCGGTCGGCGTTGAGCAGCCCGCTGACGGCGTTGGCGGTGCCGACGTTGACGTGCACCATCACCGCCTGCGCGCGGCCCGACACCATGGCGTGGCCGTGCGCCATGGACACGGCGGCGTTCTCGTGCGGCGCGATCACCGCCCGGGGGACGCGGGTGCCGAGCTGTTCCGCCCGTGCCAGCCCTTCCACGATCGAGGGAAAGTCGGTGCCGGAATTGGCGAAGAGGAAGTCCACCCCGCGATCCGCCAGCAGTTGCAGCCAGGCCTCGCCCACCGTTTCCGCGTCCTGCATCGCCCATCCTGCCGCTTGCCGGGTTTCGTGAGATGTCATACTTATAGAACATATCAGCCCGCCGACGGTAGCGGGTCCAGCGCGCTCGGGGGTTCGCATGAACAGGTGCAGCGTCGTGGCCGGCCTCGTCTTCTCCGCCCTGCTCGGCACGGCCGAGGCGGCGGAGCGCACCGCGACGCTGGGCGTGGTCACCGCCCAGAGCGGCCCGCTGGCCGCCGCGGGGCGTTTCCAGCTCAACGGCTTCGAGCTGGCGGTGGACAACATCAACCGCGCCGGCGGCCTCCGCGTCGGGGGCGACACGGTGCGGCTGGTGCTGAAGGTCTACGACACGCGCTGCAACGCCGCCGAGGGCGCCAACGCCATGCAGCGCCTGGCCACGGTGGACGAGGTGCCGGTCGTGCTGGGCGAGGTGTGCAGCCCGGCGGCCGCGGCGGAAGCGCCGGTGGCGGCGGATTTCGACGTGCCGATGATCACCACCGTGCCCACGGCGCCCAACCTGACCGAGCAGAACAACCGCTACTTCTTCCGCGTCAACGCCGATAACGGCCAGCTCAACCGGGCGCTGGCGGACTACGTGGTGGCGCAGAACCTGCTGCCGCTGGCCTTCATCGCCTGGAACAACGATGCCGGGCGCGGCGGGGTGAACGGCATGCGGGCGCTGCTGCCGGCCGGGGCACGGGTCGCCTATACCGGCTATTTCAACGTCGGCGAGGTGGACTTCTCGGCCCATATCTCCAACCTGCGCAGCTCCGGCGCCAGGGCGGTGATGCTGCTGATGGACGAGGAGCCGGGAGCGCTGGCGATCCGCCAGATCCGCGATGCCGGGCTGGACGTGCAACTGATCGGCACGCTGGCGATGGGGTCGAACCGCTTCCTGGACCGCCTGAACGCGCGCTACCTGGCCGGCATGGTGCAGTACAACGCCTTTCCGCCCAACGCGCCGGTGGACCGCATCCGCGCCTTCAACGAGACCTACCGCGCCCGCTTCAATGAGGAGGCGCACGGCTTCGCGGCGCAGTCCTACGATGCCGTGTACATCGCGGCGCAGGCCATGGTGGCGGCGGGGAGCAGCACGGACGGCAAGAAGATCCGCGACGCGCTGGCGCGCACCGACCATCAGGGGGTAATCGGCCGCATCCGCTTCGATGCCCGCAACCAGGCGGACCCGCCCGTCTACATCACCGAGTGGTGCGCCGATGGCAGCCGCAAGATCACCTTTCCCGCGGAGATGGCCTCGGCCTGCGGCGGCGGCTGAGCGGCGGGGCTCGGCACGATGCTGACCGCGCTGGGGGAGCAGCTCGTCAACGGTGCCATGATGGGCACCATCTACGTGCTGGTAGCGCTGGGCATGGTGCTGATCTACGGCGTGATGCACGTGCTGAACTTCGCGCACGGCGTGCTGTTCACCGCCGGCGCCTATGTCTGCCTGCTGGTGTTCACGCGGCTGCTGGGCAACTACTGGCTGGCGCTGGGGGCCTCGATGCTGGTGCTGGCGGCGGTGGGGCTGCTGCTGGAACTGCTGGTGTTCCGCCGTTTGCGCGGCAGCGTGCAGATGCAGATCGTCGCCTCGCTGGGGCTGATCCTGGTGATCCAGAACGGCATCGTCGCCGCCTTCGGGCCGAGCGGGCTGCAGATGCGGGTGCCCACGGTGGACACGCTGGTGCGGCTGGGGCCGCTGAGCTTCACGCTGCAGCACGTGCTGATCCTGGGCATCGTGGCGGTGTCGGTGACGCTGCTGTTCCTGTTCCTGCACCGCACGCGCCTGGGCACGGCGCTGCGCGCCACCAGCCAGCACCCGGAGGCCGCGCGCGTGGTGGGGATCAACCCCGACCGCATTTACCTGCTGACCTTCGCCATCGCCAGCGCGCTGGCGGCGCTGGGCGGGGCGCTGCTGGGGCCGCTGTTCCTGATCTTCCCGCAGATGGGCGACCTGCCGCTGCTCAAGGCGCTGGCGGCGATCGTGCTGGGCGGCATGGCCAGCGTGCCCGGTGCCATCGTCGGCGGGCTGGCGATCGGCATCGTGGAGGCGGTGTCCACGCTGTTCATCCCCACCGACTACCGCGACACGGTGGTGTTCGCGCTGCTGGTGATCGTGCTGCTGCTGCGCCCCTGGGGGCTGTTCGGCGTGCGCGTGCGGGGCGAGGCGTGAGCGCGGGGCACCCGGCGTGAGCGGGGCGGTGGAGCAGGGCCCGGCGCCGCTGGGCGCGCGGGTGCCGGTGGCACGCAGCGCGGCGCCGCGTAGCTTCGCCTGGCTGGGCATCCTGGCGGTGTTCGCCGCGGCCTGCGCCGTGCCGGTGCTGCTGCCCGGGCAGCCCTATCTGCTGCAGATCCTGACGCTGGCGCTGTGCTACGCCGTGCCGGCGATGGGGCTGAACCTGCTGTTCGGCTACGCCGGGCTGGTGTCGCTGGGGCAGATGGGCTTCGCGGGGGTGGGCGCCTACACCGCCGCCCTGCTGCTGAAGGGCGGCGTCCCCTTCCTGCCGGCGCTGGGATGCGCGGCGGTGGCGGGCGGGCTGGTGGGGCTGCTGGTGGGCATCCCCTGCCTGCGGCTGCGCAGCCACTTCTTCATCATCGTGACCCTCGCGGTCGGGATGATCCTGTTCTCGCTGTTCAACAACCTGGACGGGCTGACGGGCGGGGCCGAGGGGCTGCCGGGCATCCCGCGCCCGCAGCCGCTGGACCTCGGCTTCGCCGTGCTGGATTTCCGCCGGCCGCTGGGCTTCTACTGGCTGGCGCTGGCGGTGTTCGCCGCGGTGTTCCTGCTGCAGGCGGCGGTGGTGCGGTCCGATTTCGGACGGGTGCTGGCGGCGATCCGGCAGGACGAGGCGCTGGCGGCGGCGCGAGGCGTCAACGTCTTCGCGCACAAGCTGGCGGTATTCGCCCTGTCCGCCGCCATCGCCGGCATCGGCGGCGCGCTGAAGGTGGTGTTGCTGCGCGCCGCGGCACCGCTCTCCTTCGAGCTGGGCGAGAGCATCAACCTCGTGCTGATCGTGCTGCTGGGCGGGCCGGGCTTCCTGCTCGGGCCGTTGCTGGGATCGCTGCTGTTCGTGGCGCTGCCGGAGTTCCTGCGCGCGGCCAACGAGTGGCGGCTGATCGTGTTCGGGCTGGTGCTGGTGGTGCTGGCGCTCGGCGCGCCCAAGGGGATCTCGGGCCTGCTCGCCGGACTGCTGCGGCGCGTGCGAAGGGCGGCGTGACGGCGCCCATCCTGGAGGTTTCCGGCCTGGCGCGCGCCTTCGGCGGCATCCGGGCCGTGGACGGGGTGGACCTGCGCTTCGCAGAACCCGGGATCGTCGGGCTGATCGGTCCCAACGGCGCCGGCAAGACCACGCTGTTCGACCTGATCACCGGCCGGCAATCCGCCGACAGCGGCGAGATCCGCTTCGAGGGGCGGCGCATCGACGGGCTGCCCGTGCACCGCCGGGCGCGGCTGGGTTTCGCGCGCACCTTCCAGGAATGCCGCGTGCTGGTGGAGGAGAGCTGCCTCGATAACCTGCTCTTCGCCGCGCAGGACCAGCGGCTGGGCGGGGCGCTGGGGCGCGTGTTCTCCGGCCGGCGCAGCGCCGGGCGGGAGGCGCTGGAGGACGCCTGGCGGCTGCTGGAGATGGTGAACCTGCCGCAGTTCGCCCATCGGCCGGCCGGCGACCTGTCTTACGGCCAGCGGCGGCTGCTGGAGATCGCCTCCACGCTGATGGCGCGGCCCGGCGTGCTGCTGCTGGACGAGCCGGCGGCGGGGGTGAACCCCTCGCTGCTCAACACCGTGCACGACGTGCTGCTGCGGGTCGCGGCGGAGCGGCGCATCCTGCTGGTGGTGGTGGAGCACAACATGCCCTTCATCATGTCGCTAGCGGCCCACGTCGTGGTGCTGCACCAGGGTCGCGTGCTGGAACAGGGCAGCCCGGCCGCGGTGCAGAACAGCCCGCGCGTGGTGGAGGCCTACCTGGGTTGAGCGCGATGCTGGAAGTGCGCGGGTTGCGCGCGGGCTACGGCGGCGGCCGGATGATCGTGGACGGGGTGGACCTGCGCGTGTCCGCCGGCGAGATCGTCACGGTGATCGGCCAGAACGGTGCGGGCAAGTCCACGCTGCTGAAGGGCATCTTCAACCTGCTGCCGACCCGCCAGGGTGAGGTGCTGTTGGACGGCGCGCCGGTGGGGCGCTTCGCGTCGCACCAGATGCTCAGCGCCGGGCTGGCCTACGTGCCGCAGCACCACAGCGTGTTTCCCAAGCTCAGCATCGCCGAGAACCTGCGCATGGGCGGCTTCCTGCTGCGCGACCGGGCGCTGCTGGCCCGCCGCGTCGCCGCGGTGGAGGAAATGTTTCCCGTGCTGGCGCAGCGCCGCGATCAGTATGCCGCCAGCCTGTCGGGCGGCGAGCAGCGCATGCTGGAGATCGCCCGCACGCTGGTGATGGACCCCAAGGTGATCATGCTGGACGAGCCCTCCATCGGCCTCGCCCCCCGCATGGTGGACCTGGTGTTCGACACGGCGCGGCAGCTGACGCGGCTCGGCAAGGCCGTGCTGATGGTGGAGCAGAACGTGCGCAAGGCTCTGCTCGCCTCCGACCGCGGCGTGGTGCTGGAACTCGGCCGCGTCCGGCTGGAAGACACCGCCCGCGCCCTGGTGGACGACGCCCGCGTGGCGCAACTCTACATGGGCGTCCGCCAGGACGCCTGACCCGCTCTGCTCGGTGCGGTGGTGGCGTTGGGAGTGCGCTGGTGGTCGGGGGTGGTTCTCGGGTGTTCGGGCCTGGGCCAGAGGGGCTCTGCCCCTCTGGACACCCCGCGAGGAGCTTAGGCTCCTCGACCTCATGAGTGCCTCCGGCGGGGGCGGGATGGCCAACGTCGGTCATGGTGGACAATGCTGTCCAACCCGCCCCCGCCGGAGGCACTCAACGTGGGGTCCGGGGAGTTTAAACTCCCCGGCGGGGTCCAGGGGCAGCGCCCCTGGCCACGGTCAGACCACCGAAGAACCGCCCCCGACCACCAGCGGCCTCCTCAGCATCACCACCGTGCCGTGCAGGGCCGGGTCAGGGCGTGCGGAGGTCCAGGAGGGGTTTGGCTTTCCAGCCGCGGCCGGCGAGGAGGGTGTCGGCGGGGGTGGTCCATTGCACGGTGGGGGTGACGCCGCAGGCGCGGCGGACGCGGTCGGCGACGCGGCGGGCGGTGTCGGGATCGGGCGCGGCGGTGGGGACGGCGTGCAGGACGAGGCGGTCCATGGAGAGCGGGTCGCCCGGCACGTCCTTGTCTACCACGGCCTGGAACTCCGCCAGGGCGGGCTCGGCCATCAGCGCGTCCACCAGGGCCTGCGGGTTCACCAGCATGCCCTTGATCTTCACCAGCCCGTCCACGCGGTGAGGGATGCTGGTCAGGCGTTCCGTCAGCGCGCCGCAGTGCGGGCAGCGGGCGCGGGTCAGGCGGGCCACGTCGCCCAGGGCGTAGCGCAGCATCACCGTGCCGCGGCGGTCGAGGTGGGTGAGGAGGACCAGGCCCTCCTCGCCGTCGGGCACGGGGGCGTGGGTGTCGGGGTCCACCGCCTCGAACAGGAACTGGTCGGGGGAGGGGTTGTGATAGCCCGAGCCGGCCGTGCACTCGACCATGCCGCCCTGCATCTCGGTGCTGCCGTAGGACACGCTGACGCGCGGGTCCGGCGCGCCGAGGCGGCGCAGGCGGTCCAGCAGGTCGGCGCGGGCGTCCTCGCCGAAGCCCTCGCCGGTGACGAAGAGCAGGCGCGTGGCGGGGAGGGTGGCGCCGAGATCCTCGGCGCGGGCGGCGAGCTTGCGGAGGTAGCTGGGCACGCCCCAGAGGATCGTGGCCCGGGTACGGGCGGCGATGGCCACCACCTCGTCCAGCCGGTGGCCGATGCCGGGCTGGCGCGGGCTGACCTGGCCGGGCAGGGCTGCGGTGACGGGGATGCCGAAGGCGGCGGCGGCGTTCATGGCGCGGGCGAAGGCACCGTGCGGGTGCCGCGTCAGCGGGAACAGGTTGAGGATGCTGTCATCGGCGGTGACGCCGCGCAGGCGCAGCATGTTCCGCTGCAGCGCCAGGATGTTGAGGAAGTCGTAGCCGGTGGACACGAAGGGGGTCGGGCTGCCGGAGGAGCCCGTGGTGTACATGCTGTCCCAGACCACCGTTTCTTCCGGCTCCGCGGCGCCCTCGGGGCCGAGGCGGAAGGCGTCGGGCTCGGCCATGTAGTCGGCCTTGGTGGTGACCGGCAGTCGCGCGAGGTCGGCGAGGCCGCGGATGTGTTCGCGCCGCAGCCCGGCGGCGGCGAAGCGGCGGCGGTAATGCGGGTGGGCGGCGAAGATGCGGTCCAGCGTGGCGGCGAAGCGCGCGTCGCGCAGCGCGGCGAGGCCCGCCTCGTCGAGGTCGAAGAGCGGGTCGGGCGCGCTCACGCCACGGCCGCCGCGGCGCGTAGGCCGGTGATCATGGAGGAGCGCAGCAGGTGGGCGCGCGCCAGTTCCGGGTCGCCGGCGGTGCGCTGCAACTCGGCCAGCATGGCGCGGCGGCGGGCGGGGTCGCGCTCGCGCATGCGGGCGCGGTTGCGGTCGGCCTGGGCCAGGATCTCGCGCTCCGCCACGGGACGGCGGCGGCGGGTGTAGCGGTCGAGGGTGGATTCCTCCGCCTCGGCGCGCAGCACGGGCAACAGGGTGGCGGCGAGTTCCGCGGCGTCGTGCAGTCCGCCGTTCATGCCCATGCCGCCGGAGGGGGAGTTGAGGTGCGCCGCGTCGCCGGCGAGCAGCAACCGGCCGCGGCGGTAGTCGGCCACGATGCGCTGGTGGATGCGGTAGGGGCGCAGGTCCTCGACCTCGTAGGGTTCGGGGCGGGGCAGGATGGCCTGCAGCTTGCGCTGTACGGCCTCGGGCGTGGCGGCGTCCTCGGGGTTCTCGTCGGGGGCGGTGTGCAGGCTGGCACGCCATTTCCCGGGGACGCGGAGGAGGGAGAAGGTGCCGGAAAAGGCCGGGTGCTCGGTCCAGAGGTAGTTCACGTTGCTCAGGCCGGGCAGGTACTCGTGGAACGGAAAGCGCGTGGTGGCGAGGATGGTGGTTTCCGGATAGGTTTCGCCGCTGAAGCCGACCTCCATGGCGCGGCGCACGACGCTGCGGGCGCCGTCGCAGCCCACCACCCAGTTCGCGTGCAGCGGCTCGAAACCCTCACCGGTCAGGGTGGCGCCGTCGGCGTCCTGCGACACGCTATCCACCCGCGCGCCGAAGCGCACTGTGCCCGGCGGCAGGGCCGCCAGCAGCAGGCGCGACAGGCGGTGCTGCTCCACCTGCAACCGGTAGGGATGGGCGGTGTCGTCGCGCAGCACGGACAGGTCGAACAGGGCGCGCTCGCCGGTCTCGTGCAGGCGGATCTGCCAGTCCGGCGTTTTCAGCCCTTGCGCGATCAGCGGGGCCGCGAGGTCCAGCGTGTCCAGCAGGTCCAGGGTGGGCGGGTGGAAGGTGGAGGCGCGCAGTTCCTCGGCAATGTCGGGTCCGGCTTCCAGCACCGTTGCCGTGGCGCCGCCCCGGCACAGCAGCAGCGCCAGGCAGAGCCCGACCGGCCCCGCGCCCACGATCGCGACCTCGACCCGCATCTCTTCGCCGCTGCTCCTGTTTGCCGGTGCCAAGCGGCGCAGTATTGCGTCCGCCGGCCAAGCTGTTCAACCTGTCCGCAGGATATAACAAGTGGCGATCCGCGCGGGGCGTGCCGCTTTTCCCTGGCCGGCTGCCCGGATCGGCGGCAGGCTGCACCGCCCCGCAGCGCCGGCCCGGTTCGCCCGGCCGCGGTGCGGCGGCCCGGATCGTGCAGGTGCCGCAGCCTGCGCGCGCGGGACGCGGCCAGTGATCGGGATGAGGAGAATGGGCATGCCGGGTGAGGGTGGATCGGCCGGGGTGGCGGTTCTGCGACGGCGCGTGGCGCTGGGCCTGCTGGCGGCGCCGGCGCTGCTGGCCTCGCGCGGCGCGCGGGCCCAGGCGGGCGAGAAGCTGACGCTGATCACGCCCTTCGGCTTCATCGTCGATTTTCTGGAGATGATGAACGCCGTGGCGGGCGAGCACCTGAAGCGGCAGGGCTTCGACCCCGTGCTGCTGGGCGGCAGCGGCTCGGCGCAGGCGATCCAGCAGGTGGTGACGGGGCAGGCCAGGATGCTGCGCATTTCCGGTATCGACATGATGAAGGCGGTGTCGCAGGCCAATCTGCCGTTGATCTCGGTGGCCACCATCTACCAGGCCGGCGGGTTCTACCTGATCTCGCACAAGGATAAGCCGCTGCCGGACATCGCGGCGGTGAACGGCAAGCGGATCGGCGTGGTGTCGGTGGGTGGTTCCACCGAGAACTTTCTGGACCTGATGCTGCGCAAGGGCGGCTTCGACCCCACCGCCACGCGGCGCGAGGTGGTGGGCAACAACCCCGCCGCGCTGGGGCTGGTGCAGGCCGGGCGCATCGACGGCTTCATCGCCAGCACCAACGTGGTGGAAGCGCTGACGGAGCAGAAGGCCGCCTTCGAGGCCTGGCCGACCGATCGCTACGCCCCCATGCCTGGTCAGTGCTACGTCGTGCGGCGCGACACCGCCGAGCGGGAAGGGCCGCTGCTGGTGCGCACGCTCAAGGCCATGCGCGGCAGTGCCGAGGAGCTGCTGGCCCCGGACGTGTCGCCGATGATCCGTCGCGCGTCGCGGGAGTTCGAGATCCCCGGAATCCGCAACCTGCCGGCCACGGTGCGCACCTTCGAGGCGTCACGCCGCGCCTGGCTGACGGAAGGGCGGGAGAACCTGCTGCGCAACGTGCCGGCGCTGTTCGCCAACGGCGCCGCCGAGCTGACGGATGCCGGCATCGCCCGGCTGCCCGATCCCACGATCCTCTACACCAACCGCTTCGTGGACGAGGCGTTGGCGTGAGCGCCGCCGCGGCCGCCGAGATCGAGCTGAGCGGCGTCGAGAAGCGGTTTGCCGTGCCCGGCGGGGCGGCGGTGCACGCCCTGTCGCGCACCGACCTTTCCATCCGCAAGGGCGAGTTCCTGGTGCTGCTGGGTCCGTCCGGCTGCG
Organism: Roseomonas sp. BN140053; assembly: GCF_047690175.1. Lineage (NCBI taxonomy): Bacteria > Pseudomonadati > Pseudomonadota > Alphaproteobacteria > Acetobacterales > Roseomonadaceae > Roseomonas > Roseomonas sp. BN140053. The sequence continues at coordinate 63,148 of NZ_JBLLEB010000011.1, forward strand.
GCAAGACCACGCTGCTGCGCATGGTGGGCGGGTTGCTGCCGCCCAGCGGTGGGGAAATCCGCATCGCCGGGCGGTCGCTGTGGCGCGAGGCGTCACGCGACCCGGAAGCACTGCGCGAGCTGGGCGTGGTGTTCCAGGATGCCAACCTATTTCCCTGGCGCTCGATCGAGCGCAACGTCGCCCTGCCCCTGGAACTGCGCGGCGTGCCCCGTGCGCGCCGGCTGGAACGCGCCCGGGCGCTGTGCCGCAGCGTCGGGCTGGCGGGGTTCGAGCGGCGCTGGCCGCGGGAGCTGTCGGGCGGGATGCGGCAGCGCGCCGCCATCGCGCGGGCGCTGGCCGGCGACCCGCAGATCCTGCTGATGGACGAGCCCTTCGGCGCGCTGGATGCCATGACGCGCGAGGCGATGAACCTGGAGGTGCAGCGCATCTGGATGGAAACCGGCAAGACGGTGATCCTGGTGACGCATTCCATCAGCGAGGCGGTGTTCCTGGCCGACCGCGTGGTGCTGCTCTCGCCGCGGCCCGGGCGGATCGACAGCGTGCACGCCATCGACCTGCCGCGCCCGCGCACGCCCGAAACCCAGACATTGCCGGAGTTCCAGGACCACGTGCGCGTGCTGCGGCGCCGCTTGGAGGCGGTGTCGTGAGCGAGACGGTGCTTCCCGCGGCGCCCGCCCCGGCGCGGCGCCGGGTGCGGCTGCCGATCGCGCTGGTCACCACGCCGCTGCTGGCCGCGCTGCTGATCGGCCTGTGGCAGTTCTACGTAACGTGGTCGGGGGTGTCGGCCTTCATCCTGCCCTCCCCGCTGTCGGTGTGGGACGGGTTCGTGGAGCTGCTGGCGACCCCGTCCACCTGGCGGCACACGCTGGCCACGGTGCAGGCGACGCTGTCGGGGTTCCTGATCGCGCTGGTGCTGGGCGTCGCCATGGGCGCGGTGCTGGCCAAGGTGCCCTGGCTGGAGCAGACGATGAACCCCTTCATCGTGGCGTCGCAGGTGGTGCCCAAGGTGGCGCTGGTGCCGCTCTTCGTGGTGTGGTTCGGCTTCGGCATGACCAGCAAGGTGGTGATCGCCGCGGTGATCGCCTTTTTCCCGATCTTCACCGGCACGCTGCGCGGGGTGAAGTCGGTGGATCTCGGGCACCGGGACGTGATGACGGCCTTCAACGCCAATCCCTGGCAGCGCGCCATGCTGCTGGAGCTGCCCTCGGCACTGCCCTACATCCTCGTCGGCGCGGAGGTCGGGATCGTGCTGGCCATCATCGGTGCGGTGATCGGGGAATATCTCGGCGGCAATCTCGGGCTTGGCTACCTGCTGATCGCCAAAATGAACGCCTACGAGACCGACATGCTGTTCGCGGTGATCCTGCTGCTGACGCTGGTGGGCTTCCTGTTCTACCTCGTCACCGTGCTGCTGCGGCGCGCGGTGATCCCATGGCACGAGAGCGTGGCGGGGCCGACGCGATGAGCGTGGAGTATGCCCCGCGCGGGTTGGTCGGCGTGCTGACGCCGCAGGCCAACACTACGGTGGAGCCGGAGTTCGGCATCCTGTGGCCGGCCGGCGTGGCCATGGTGAACGCCCGGCTGACCAGCCCGAAGTCCAGCATGGTGGACCGGTTGCTGGACTACCTCGGCTCGCTGGACGTCGCGGTGGCGCAGTTCGCCAATGCGCCGATCGGGGCCGTGGCCTTTGCCTGCACCGGCGCATCCTATTTCGCCGGGCCGGCGGAGGAGGACGCGCTGGTGGCACGGATCGAGGACGCGCGCGGCGTGCCGGTGATCACCGCCGCCCGCGCGGTGCGCGATGCCTTCGCCGTGCTGGGCGCGCGGGATGTCGGGCTCGTTTCGCCCTATCCGCCCGACCTGACGGAAGCTTCGGCGCGCTACTGGACGGCGCGGGGCTTCCGGGTGGCGCGGGTGGCGGGGGCGGAACTGCAGGGCGGCGCCTTCCACCCGATCTACGCCATGGCTGGCGCCACCGCCGAGAAGGCACTGACCGCCCTGGACCCTGCCGGGCTGGACGCGGTGGTGCTGCTGGGCACCGGCATGCCGACGCTGCGCCCCATCCTGGCACATCCGCAGGTCGGCCGCGCCCCCGTGCTGTCCTGCATGCTGGCCCTGGCCTGGCGCACCACCCTGGCCCTGGAAGGCCGCACCCCCGATGCCGCCAGCCTGCTGCACTGGATCAGTGCCGCCGAGTGGGGCCCCCGCTACCGCGACCGCCAGCGCCTTCCGGCGGCCTGACGCATCGCCCGGCTTGGCGCGTCGGCTCGGGGGCGGTGTTGCCGGGGGCTGGTGGTGCAGTTGGTTCCTGGATGAACTGGCCGTGGCCAGGGCAGAGCCCCTCTGGCCAAGGCCGGGGCACCCAGGACCAGCAGCACCACCAGAGCCCAGCAACCCCGCCTCCCAGGCCGAAACGTCAGGCCGGGCGGGTCGGCAGGGTCCAGGGGTGGGCGGCGGCGCGGGCCGTGGCGAAGGCTTCGATGGCGGCGCGGTGGCTGAGGGTGAGGTCGATGTCGTCCCAGCCGTTGAGCAGCTTGGTGCGCCAGGTGGGGGCCACGGTGAAGGGGAGGACCTCGTTGCCGGCGGTCACGGTGCAGGTTTCGAGGTCCACGGTCAGCTCGCGCAGGCCGGCGGCGAGGAGGTCCAGCAGGTGCTCTGCCTCCGCCTCGCCGATGCGGGCAGGGAGGAGGCCGTTGTTGACGGCGTTAGAGGAGAAGATGTCGCCGAAGCTGGGGGCCAGCACGCAGCGGAAGCCGCCATCCACCAGCGCGTAGGCCGCAGCCTCGCGTGAGGAGCCGCCGCCGAAGTTGCGGCGCGCCACCAGGATCTGCGCGCCTGATCGGGCGGGGTCGTTGGGCGGGAAGTCGGTGCGCAGCGTGCCGTCGGGGTTGCGGCGCAGGTCGTGCATCAGTTGCTCGCCGTAACCCTGGGCGCGGGTGCGCTTCATGAAGCGGGCCGGGATCAACTGATCGGTGTCCACGTTGGGCAGCGGCAGCGGGCAGACGAGGGCGGAAAGGCGGGTGAAGGGCTGCATCAGCCGCGCCCCTGCAGCAGCGGGCGCACGTCGGTCAGGTGGCCGGTGACGGCGGCGGCGGCGGCCATGGCGGGGGACATCAGGTGGGTGCGCGATCCCTGCCCCTGGCGGCCCTTGAAGTTGCGGTTGGTGGTGGAGGCGCAGCGCTCGCCGGGGCGGAGGAGGTCGCCATTCATGCCGACGCACATGGAGCAGCCGGATTCCGCCCATTCCAGCCCGGCGGCGGTGAAGATGCGGTCCAGCCCTTCCTGCTCCGCCTGCTGCTTCACCGGGGTGGAGCCGGGGGACACCAGCCCGGGCACCCGCGCCGTGCGGCCCTGCAGCACCGCGGCGGCGGCGCGCAGGTCCTCGATCCGGCTGTTGGTGCAGGAGCCGATGAAGACGCGGTCGATGCGGATATCCTCCAGCTTCTGGCCGGGGCGGAGGTCCATATAGGCCAGGGCTTCGCGCAGCTGGGTGGCGCGGGCGGGGTCGGCAGCCCGCTCGGGGTCGGGGATGCTGGCGGTGACAGGCAGCGCGTCCTCGGGGCTGATGCCCCAGGTGACGATCGGCACCACCTCGTTGCCGTCCAGAGAGACTTCGCGGTCGAAGACGGCGTCGGCGTCGCTGGGCAGGGTGAGCCATTCTTCCGCGGCGCGGTCGAAGGCGTCTCCGGCGGGGGCGAAGGGGCGGCCGCGCAGGAAGCGCAGCGTGACCTCGTCGGGCGCCACCAGGCCGCAGCGGGCGCCGCATTCGATGGACAGGTTGCACAGGGTCAGGCGGCCCTCGACGCTCAGGGCTCGCACGGCAGGGCCGGCATATTCCACGGCGCAGCCCTGGCCGCCATCGGCGCCGAGCTTGGCGATGATCGTCAGCGCCAGGTCCTTGGCCCCGGTGCCCACGGGCAGGGTGCCGGACACATGGACGCGCAAGCGCCGGGAGCGGCGCTGCCACAGGGTCTGCGTCATCAGCACATGCGCGACCTCCGAGGCGCCGATACCGAAGGCGAGCGCCCCCAGCGCGCCGTGGGTGGAGGTGTGGCTGTCGCCGCAGACCACCGTCAGCCCGGGCAGGGTGAGGCCCTGTTCCGGGCCCACGACGTGCACGATGCCCTGCCGCGGGTCGTGCAGACCGAAGAGCTGCACACCGAAATCCCCGGTGTTGCGCTCCACCCGTCCCACCACGTCGCGGATGGCGGGGTCGGCGATGGCGGCGCCGCGGTTGCGGGTGGGGACGTAGTGGTCGGCGACGCCGAAGGTCAGGTCCGGGCGCGCCACGCGGCTGCCGCGCGCGCGCAGCTTGTCGAAGCCGTGGAACGAGCCCTCGTGCACGTAGTGCCGGTCGATCCAGAGGAGGTCCTGCCCGTCCTCGCCGGCCACCACGCGGTGCGCGTCCCAGAGCTTGTCGAACAGCGTCCGCGGTTCGCCGGTTGCCTGTTGCATGAGCCTCCCTCGCCCGTACTCCGCCACGGCCGGGATCATCCCAGCATGCGGGGCGGAACTCAATGAGTTGTCCTCTCGAACATACAAATGGCGATGACCGGCCCGGTGTTGAACCCCCAGCGCCCAGCGCCAGTCCGAGCGCGCGGGCACTGTGCAGCAGCGGGGCGCGGAGCTTGGCGAGGAACTCCGCGATCCCCATGCGCGGCGATGCTGAGGGCGGCCGCCGGATAGCCCGAGGAGCAAAAGGCCGGGGGAGTGAACTCCCCCAGACCCCCTCCTTCTTTCGGGAGTTTGGGGGAGCACGACTGGCCAAGGCGCGCCCAAAGACTCCCGAAAATAGAAGGGGGTTCCGGGGGGATACTTCCCCCCGGCTTGCTGGCTTCACCACGTCCATACGAAGGCTCGATGGCGTGAGGGGCGAGCCCCCGCTTCGGGGCATCGCCCCCGGCATTCAGCCGGAGGTGGGGCGGCTGCCCTTGAACAACGGGCGGGTGGTGCGGGCGGCGTAGCGCCAGCGTCCATCCGCGCCACGCACGCATTCATCCGTCACCGCGCCGATCAGGATGGGCGGCTCCGACAGCAGCGGCGCTTCCCCGTCCTCGGCGTAGAGGCACATGGTCCATTCCGCGGTGGCGTGGTCCGCGTCGTGCACCGTGACGTGGAAGTTGTGGATCAGGTGCCGCGCCACGCGCGGGCCGCGGGATTCGCGTTCCGAATAGAAGCCGCGGATGGCCTCGCGGCCTTGGCGGGCCTTGTGGCTGGTGGTGTAGACGCCGTCCTCGGTGAAGAACTCGTGGGCGCGCTCGCCCCAGTTGGTGTCCACGTCGTGCCAGAAGGCGACGTTGAGGATCTCCAGCTCCTGCCGGATGCGCAGCTCGTCCATCGGTGTTGTTCCTGGCCTAGAGGTAGTCGGTGAAGCGGGCGGGGTCGACCGGCTCGCCCTCGTGCAACCCGCGCAGGGCGGCTTCCACCATGGCGATCCGGGCTTCCCGCGTGCTGGCCCCGGCATGCGGGGTGGAGAGCAGGTTGGGGTGGCGCAGCAGCCGGTCGTTGTCCGGCGGCTCCTGCGCGAAGACGTCCAGGCAGGCGGCCACCAGAGCGCCGCTTTCCAGCCGGTCGAGCAGGGCGTCCTCGTTGACGATGCCGCCGCGGCAGGTGTTCACCAGCACGCAGTCCGGCCGCAGCCGGGCCAGGGTGGCGGCGTCGTAGAGGTTCTCCGTGGCACGGCCGCGCGGGATGTGCAGCGACAGCACCTCCGAGCGACGCAGTAACTCGTCGAAGGAGACCGGGGTGACGCCGTGGGCGCGGTAGAAATCCGGGTAGTCGCGGATGTCGTGGGTGATGACCGTGCAGCCGAAGGGCTGGAGGAGGCGCACCACCTCCTTGCCGATATGGCCGCAGCCGTGCAGCCCGACCACGCGGCCGGTCAGGGAGCGGCCGACGCGGGTGCGAGGCCGCTCGCCCTGCCGCATCGCCAGGCTGAGCGGCGCCACCCAGCGCAGCCCGGCGATCATGAAGCACAGCGCCAGCTCCGCCACCGCCAGGCGGTTGACGCCGGGGGTGAAGCCAAGCCGCACGCCGTGGCGCTGGCAGGCCAGCAGGTCCACCGTGTTCAGACCGACGCCGAAGATGCCGATGTTGCGGATATCAGGCAGCGCTTCCAGCACGCGGTCGTTCACCACGTCACCGCCCATGATCGCGCAGTCGCAATCCGACAGGAAGGCGATGATCTCCGCCTCCGTCATCCGGTGGCGGATGTTCTCGTTGAACTTGGCGTCCGGGTACTGCGCCAGGATGAGGTCGCGCATGTAGGGGACGCTGCCGATGGCGCCGTTGGTGACGCCGGGGCGCCGGAAGGGGGTGGGCATCCGCGCAGCTTATTCCACCGTGATGTTGGCGGACCGGATCACCGGCCGCCACAGCTCGACCTCCGCGGTCATGCGGCGGGTGAGGTCGGCGGGCTCACCGCCCAGCGGCGTCAGGCCGAGCGGCGGCAGCAGCGCCTTGGTGTCGTTCAGCGCGAGGTACTCGTTGCAGGCGTCGTTCAGCTTGGCCGCGATCTCCGCCGACAGGCGCGCCGGGCCGAGGAGGGCGATCCAGCCGGTGGCCTGGTAGTCCGCCACCCCCTGCGCCTGCACCGGCGGCACGTTGGGCAGCTGCGGCACTGCCGCCGCGGCGGTGATGCCCAGGGCGCGGATGGAGTTGGCCTCGATATGCGGCAGGTAGGTGGTGACGAGGTCGAGCGCGATGTCCACCGAACCCGCCAGCAGGTCGTTGGTCAGGGGTGCGGAGCCGCGATAGGGCACGACGTTCATGCGGATGCCTGTACGGTACATCAGCAGCTCCGCCGCCAGGTGCGCCACGGCGCCGATCGGCGGCGTGCCGCAGTTCACCTTGTCCGGGTTCGCCTTGGCGTAGGCCACCAGCTCCTGCACCGTGCGGTAGGGCAGGCCGTTGCGCGCCACGATCACGATCGGCAGCTCCGCCAGCAGCGAGACCGGCGTGAAGTCCTTGAACGGATCGAAGGGCATCGACCGGAACAGCAGCGTGTTGTTGGTGATCGGGCCGTTGGTGGTGACCATCAGCGTGTGCCCGTCCGGCGCCGCGCGCGCCACGGTGGCGGCGCCGATGTTGCCGCTGGCGCCGGAGCGGTTGTCCACCACGAAGGGCTGGCCGAAGCGGTTTTCCAGGTTGCGCGACACCGAGCGCGCCAGCACGTCGGTGGAGCCGCCAGCCGGCCAGGGCACGATCACAGTGACGGGGCGGTTGGGCCAGGATTGCGCCGCGGCCGGGCGCGCGGCGGCGAGGCCGGCGCCGAGCGCCAGGGAGCCGAGTCCGGTGCCGATCCGGCGGCGGGTGATGCTGGGCATGGTGTGTGTTCCCTATCTGCCGTCAGGCGCCGAAATACAGGCGCATCGGCGTGTCGGCGGTGATCAGCCGGCGCGTCGCGGCGTCCGGCACCCAGTCGTGCAGGTCGGCAATCGTCTGGCCGTAGGTGACGCCGCTCTCGAAGGCGGCGAAGGGCCAGTCGCTGCCCCACATCAGCCGCTCGCCGCCCGAAACGCGCAGCAGCGCCTGGGCGTAGGAGCGCGCCGCTTCGCGCGAGGGCATGCGGAAGCCGGCCGAGAGCTTGACCCAGGTGCGGCCGCGCTCCACCGCCGCCAGCAGCGCCTTGAAGCCCGGGCAGTCCACGCCGAGCCGCTCGTCCGGCTTGCCGAAATGGTCGATCACCAGCTTGACGCCGGCCTCCTCCACCGCGCGGATCACCTCCGGCAGGGCGGGGCTGCTGACCAGCGTGTGCACGTGCCAGTCCAGGTCGCGCACGCGGCGCAGCAGCAGCTTGTACTCAGGGGAGTTGAGGTCGGGCGGGTCGGGCACGCGGCGGAAGAACAGCCGGATGCCCACGATGCCGTCGGCCTTCATGCGCTCCAGCGTGTACATGTCGGTGTCCGGCCGCACGAAGGCGGTGCCGCGCAGGCGCGGGTATTTCCGGCAGCAGCGGATCACGTAGTCGTTGTACTGGCCGTAGAGGCTGGCCGCCGCGACCACGCCGTAGCCGACCCCGTGCTGGTCCATCAGCGCCAGGAACTGCTCGGCCGAGGCGTCCTCCGGCGGGTGGTGCCAAGCCCAGGAGGTGATGGGCATGTCGCGCGTGTAAAGGTGGAAATGCGTGTCCACGAGCGGCGTGTCGGTAGCAACTGTCATTCGCGAGGGATCCCGGCGCGTTCGGCGATGGTTTTCCAGAGTGGCACTTCGGCGCGCATGCGCGCGGCCAGCGCCTCGGGCCCGTCCAGCAGGACGTCCGCGCCCAGCTCCGCCATGCGGTCGGACAGCACGGAGCCGCTGCGCAGCGGTGCCAGCTGGCGCATCAGGGTCGCTGAAACCTCGGGCGGCAGGTTGCGCGGGCCGAACAGCGCGAACCACAGCTCGATGCCGTCGTAGTTCGGCACGGCCTCGGTGATGGTGGGGGCCTCGGGCGCCAGGGCGGTGCGGCTGCGCGCGGCGGTGGCCAGCACCCGCAGCCGGCCGGCGCGGATATGCGGCAGCACCTCGATCGGGCTGAGGAAGCCGGAATCCGCCTCGCCCGCCAGCACCGCCGTGGCGGAGGGGGCGGAGCCGCGATAGGGCACGTGCAGCAGGTCCACCCCGGCGCGCGCGCGCAGCAACTCGCCGGCCAGATGCACGGTGGTGCCGATGCCGGAGGAGGAGAAGCTGACCTTGCCCGGCGCTTCCCGCGCCCGCGCCAGGTAGCTGCGCAGGTTGGGAAAGGGCGAGTCGGCCCGCACGATCAGCAGGATGGGCGAGGCGGTGGTCAGGGTGATCGGCTGCAGGTCGGCCAGCGGGTCGAAGCCGGGGTCGCGCTGCAGCGCCGGCAGGATCGCCACGGCGGAGGTGGTGTGCAGCAGCGTGTGGCCGTCCGTGGCCTGCGCCACGGCGCGGATGCCCACCGCGCCGCCGGCGCCGGAGCGGTTCTCCACCACGAAGGCCTGGCCGAGGTGCCGCGCCAGGTGGTCGGCGGTGATTCGCGCGGGGATGTCGGTGGTGCCGCCGGGGGCGAAGGGCACGATGATGCGCACGGTGCGGCCCGGCCAGGCGCCCTGCGCCGCGGCGGGGCGCGCGAGCGCCGCGGCGCCGGCCGCCAGGAAGGCGCCGCGCCGGGTGAGGCCGCGCGAGGGATGGGCAGCCGATGGCAGGCCGGGCGGCATGGGTTTCCTCCCCGGCGCGTGGTGTCCGCACCGTTGCGCGGCAGCCTATCAGGCCCGCCGGGGGCAGCCAGCGCTCAAGTGAGGCGTTCCGTCTGCCGGAATGGCGGCGCGCGGCGCCGTGCCGGTTCGCCCGGCCGTGCTAGGGGGCGAGCCCTTCGGAGGAACACGGCGGATGCGGGCGATCGAGATCAGGGGCCAGGGCGGGCCCGAGGTGCTGGCGCTGTGCGAGCGGCCGATCCCCGCGCCCGGCCCGGGCGAGGTGCTGGTGCGCGTGGCCGCCGCCGGGGTGAACCGGCCGGACGTGCAGCAGCGCAAGGGCCTGTACCCGCCGCCGCCGGGGGTGACGGACATCCCCGGCCTGGACGTGGCGGGGGTGGTGGAGGCGGTGGCACCCGGCGTGTCCTGGCCGCTGCCGGGGGACGCGGTCTGCGCCCTGGTGGCGGGCGGCGGCTACGCGGAATACTGCGTGGTGCCGGCGCCGCAATGCATGCCCGTGCCGCGCGGCTTCTCCTTCCTGCAGGCGGCGACCTTGCCGGAGGTGTTCTTCACCGCCTGGAACAACGTGGTCTGGCTCGGCCGGCTGGCGGAGGGCGAAACGCTGCTGGTGCAGGGCGGCACCAGCGGCGTGGGCTTGGCGGCGATGCAGATCGGCCGGCAGTTGCGGGACGCCACGGTGCTGGCCACCAGCAGCTCGGCGGAAAAGCGCGCGGTCTGCCTGGAGATGGGGGCGGCGGGCGTGGTGGATTACCGCGAGGCGGACTGGCCGGACCAGGTGCGCGCGCTGACCGGTGGCCGCGGCGTGGACGTGATCCTGGACGGGCAGGGGGGCGACTACACGCCGCTGGAGCTGGGGCTGCTGGCGCCGGACGGGCGGCTGGTGCTGATCGCCAGCCATCGCGCCCCGAAGGCGGAGATCAGCACGCGCGAGATCTATATCCGGCGCCTGACCCTGACCGGCTCCACCCTGCGGTCGCGGCCGCCGGCCTACAAGGGCCGCATCGCGCGGGAACTGGTGGCGCAGGTCTGGCCGCTGCTGGAGGATGGGCGCATCCGGACCCGCATCTGCGGCGTGCACGCGCTGGCCGACGCGGCGGCGGCGCAGGAAGTGCTGGACGCCAACGCCCAAGTCGGCAAGCTGGTGCTGACCGTCTCCGACCTCGCGGAGCGGGTGCCGGAGCCCCTGCGCTGAGCGAGCCCCCCGTCCAGTCCGTGCTGCGCGCCCTGGCCATCCTGCGGGAGCTGAACCGGCAGCGGAACACCACCGTGGACGCGCTGCATCGCGCCACCCGGCTGCCCAAGCCGACGGTGGTGCGGCTGCTGGACACGCTGATCGCGGCCGGGCTGATCAAGAAGGGGGACCGCGGCATCGGCTACCACGTCACCTCCGACGTGATGTCGCTCAGCGCCGGGTTCCACGGCGGGCCGCTGGTGGCGGAAGCCGGGCGGCCCTGGGCGGCGGAGCTGACGCAGCGGCTGAAATGGCCGGCGGCGATCGGGGTGCAGGATGGCGGGCGCATCGCCGTCAGCCTCAGTACCACCGCGGACAGCGCGGTGTCGCCCTTCCACGCCACGGTGGGGGTGCGCTTCTCCCTGCTCACCCGCGCCATCGGGCGGGCCTATCTCGCCTTCTGCCCGGCCTCCGAGCGGCATATCCTGATGCGGATGCTGGCGGCTTCCGCCGATCCCGAGGACAACCCGCCCAACCTGGAGCAGGTGGCGCGGGCGATGATCGCCACGGTGCGGCGCCAGGGCTACGCGCTGCGCGACCCCAAGGTGGAGCCGCGCTCCTCCAACACGGTGGCGGTGCCGATCTTCCTGGGCGAGGCGGTCGCCGGCACCATCGGGCTGAGCTACTTCCGCTCCGCGGTGAGCCATCAGGTGCTGACGGGGGACCTGATCCCGGCACTGAAGGAGGCCAGCCGCGAGATCACGGTGTCCATGGAGCGGCTGCAGCAGCGCCGGGCGCCGGGACCCGCGGCCGACGCGGCCTGAGGTGGCAAGGAAGGTCGGGGGAGTGAACTCCCCCGATCCCCCTCCTTCTTTCGGGAGTTTGAGGGGTGCCCTGAAAGGCACCCCTCAAACTCCCGAAAATAGAAGGGGGTCCGGGGGATACTTCCCCCCGGCTTGCTGCTGCACCGGAAGCCCGCGCACTCAGCCGCGGGAAGGCGCCTCGCCGGACAGGTCGCGGCCGAGCCGACAGGCCAGGATCGCCAGCACGGCGGGGTTCTGCCCGATCCCGACATGCGGCCCGGGCACCTCGAAGCAGTCCTCGGGCCGGGACGGCTCGATGCAGCTTTCCCAGGCCACGATGCCGTCGGTGCGGCTGAACAGGAAGGTGCCCGGCACCGGCAGGGGCCGCGACGCCTCTGCCGCCAAGTCGGGCAGGTCCGGGGTGCCCCAGGCCCGGAGGAAAGGGCGCAGCGGCAGGAAGGCGCTGTCCACGATCTCGCGGAACGGGCTGCACACGGTGGCGACCTGCCGGACCTTGTCGGGATGCCGGTGCGCCAGCAGCCGGGCGAAGACGCCGCCCAGGCTGAAGCCCACCAGGTCCAGCGGCCCGTGCTCCGCGTGCAGCGCCAGCAGGCGGTGCTCGACGCCCGCCAGCAGCCGCGGGGTCGGGCCGGCATTGGTGCCCAGCCCCCAGCCGAAGGGGCGGTAGCCGAGCCGCTCCAGCGCCCCCCGCATCGGCACCGTGTGCCGGTCCCCGCGCCCGAGCACGGGCAGCACCAGCACCGGCCGCCCCTGGCCGCGGGGCAGGGCGGGGTCGTCGGCCAGGACCGAGCGCTGCCGGAGAAAGGCCACCGCTTCCGCCGCCGTGCGCCGGATCGGCGGGCGGACGGGGGCATAGGCCGTCAGCGGCGCCGCGGGGCCCACCGAAGCGCCGGACGCGCCGCTGGCCCGGCCGTGCAACTCACCGCGCGCCATAGGGCGCCTGCCGGTGGTGGCGGGGATGCCGCCCCTTGCCCGGGGTGGCGAGGCCATCGGCCGCGCCGCTCCGTTCCGACGGTGTCGCGTCCGTGCGGCCGCCCCTGTCCTTCAGCTTCGCCATGTCCCGCTTCAAACCCGCCTGCCGCCGCACCCGGCGGGAGCCATCGAACAAGGGGCAGGAGACGGCCCGGCGGTGCCGGGCTTTCCACCCCTGCGCGCGGGGCGCGGGCCGGATGGCGTTCCGGCATGCGGAACGTATCGAAATACCGCTCGGGCCGGGGCTGCGCCATTCCCTAACGTCCCGCCACTGACCCGGGGGGAACGGATGTCCGACGGAGATCACGGGGCGGCGCCGGGGGCGCCGGGCTTCCCCTTGCCGCGCCGCGCCTGCGACGCGCATTGCCACGTGTTCGGCCCGGCCGACCGCTTCCCCTACGCAGCCTCGCGCCGCTACACGCCCGAGGACCGGCCCAAGGAGGTGCTGGCGGCGCTGCACGCCCGCCTGGGGCTGGAGCGCGCGGTGATCGTGCAGGCGAGCTGCCACGGCACCGACAACCGGGCCATGCTGGACGCGCTGCGCTGGGCGCCCGAGCGGTGCCGCGGCGTGGCGATGATCGACGACGAGACCTCCGACGCCGAACTGGGGGAGATGCAGGCGGCCGGGGTGCGCGGCATCCGCTTCAACTTCATCGGCTCGCTCGGCGGCGCCCCGGACATGGCCGTGTTTCACCGCGCCGCCGACCGCGTCCGCGACCTGGGCTGGCACATGGTGCTGCAGTTGCAGGGCGAGGGCGTGCGGGACATGGCGCCGGTGATCCGCGACCTGCGGATGCCCGTGGTGATCGACCACATGGGCCGCGTCGACCCGGCCCAGGGCACCGGGGGGGCGGCCTTCCGCACGCTGCTGGAACTGCTGGGCGACCCGCGGATCTGGGTGAAGCTGAGCGGCATCGAGCGCATGTGTCGCGCCCCCTTCACCGCGGCGCTGCCCTTCGCGCGCGCCCTGCTGCGGGCGGCGCCGGACCGGGTGCTGTGGGGCACCGACTTCCCGCATCCCAACCTCGCCACGCCGGTGGACGAGATGGAGCTGCTGAGCCTCCTCCCCGCCTTCGCGCCGGAGCCGGCCGACCGGCAAAGACTGCTGGTGGACAACCCGGCCGCGCTCTACGGCTTCGGAACGGGCTGAGGCGGCGCCTCGACAGCGGGGGCGCCCCTCACCGGGCGGCACCGGCCGCAGCGCCTTGCGGGCGAGTACGCGGGGACGGAACCCGGCCCAGCTTGGAAGGAGCGCGACGCTGCAGCCGCTCCGCCCAACAATTCAAAGCAACACGAGGAACACGCCATGCCCGCCGTCGACTCTCACGCCCATGCCTTCGACCTGCAGCGCCAGGGCTGGGGCAGCGACCGCGGCTTCGACATCCAGCCCAACGAGATGGGCACTGCCGACCAGTTCCTGCACATGCTGGCCTGCCACGGCTTCACGCACGGCGTGCTGATCAACCCGCTGGGCGGCTACGGCGCCGACAACACCTACATGCTGGAAGCCATCGCCGCGAGCGCGGGCCGGCTGAAGGGGGTCGCCCTGCTGCCGGACGGCACGGCGGAGGCGGAACTGCGCCGCATGAAGGAAGGCGGCATCGTCGGCATCCGCTTCAACCTGGACTTCCCCACCAGCCCGCCGCTGCTGGGTGAGGCCGGGCAGCGCGCCCTGGCCCGTGCCCGCGAGATGGGCTGGGTGATCCAGGTGCACTACCACCACGGCGATTCCCTGGTCGCCGCGCTGCCGGTGCTGCGGGCGGCGGGGCTGCCGGTGATCATCGACCACAGCGGCCGTCCGGACCTGGAACAGGGGCTGGAGCAGCCGGGCTTCCGGGCGCTGCTGGAGCTGGGCCGCAGCACGGATGCCACCATCAAGCTGTCCGGCCTGTTCCGCATGACCCGCAGCGGCTCGCCCTACGCGGACACCGATCCCTTCGTCGCCGCGCTGATCGAGGCCTTCACGCTGGACCGCTGCATCTGGGGCTCCGACTGGCCCTTCCTGCGCGCCCGGGAGCGCACCGACTTCGCCCCGCTGCTGGCCGCCCTGGCGCGCACCGTGCCGGAGGCCGCCGACCGCGAGCGGGTGCTGTGGACCAACCCGGCGCGGCTCTTCGGCTTCACGGCCTGAGCGGGCGACGAAACCAGGGGGAGGACGGAAGCATGGTGATCTCCAGGCGCGGCGCGCTGCTCGCGGCCGGCACGGTGCTGGGGGCGGGCGGGGCCCGGGCGCAGTCCTATCCGGACCGGCCGATCCGCGTGATCGTGCCCTACGCCGCCGGCGGGGCGGACCAGTATATCCGCCCCATCCAGAACCGGCTGATGGCGGCGCTGGGGCAGGCGATCGTGATCGAATCCGTCACCGGCGGCGGCGGGGCGATCGGCGCCAACCGCGTCCGCAACGCCGCCCCCGACGGCTACACGCTGCTGTTCGCCGGGACCGGGGCGCTGACCGCGGTGCCGCGGCTGCAGAACCTGTCCTACGCCGTCGGCGATTTCGCGCCGATCGCCAACCTGATCGCCATCCCCTACGTGCTGGCCGGGCGACGCGACGCCCGCTTCCGCGACTTCGCCGGGCTGCTGGAACTGGCGCGCTCGCGGCCGGAAGGGCTGAGCTACGGCACCCCCGGCGCCGGCAGCACGCCGCACCTGGCGGCCGAGGCGATGGCCAAGGCCGCCGGGATCCGGCTGCTGCACGTGCCCTATTCCGGCGTGGCGACCGCGGTGGTGGCATTGCTGGCCGGCGACATCGACCTGGTGATGGGCGCGCCCAGCAACATCATGCCGCTGGTGGAGCGCGGCGTGGTGCCATTGGTACAGACCGGCGCCACCCGCATCGGCCCGTTGCCGGAGGTGCCGACGCTGCGGGAATCCGGGCTGGCGGTGGAACTGGTGACCCGCTTCGGTTTCTTCGCGCCCAAGGGCACCGCGCCCGCCATCCTGGACCGGCTGTCGCGGCTGGTGCTGGAGGCCGGTGCCGACCCCACCTACGCCGAGGCCATGCACCGAGCCTTCAACGAGGTGGAGCTGCTCGAACCCCGCCGCTTCGGCGAGTTCCTCCTGGCGGAGGATCAGGCCACGGCACGGATGCTGGTCGAGCTGAAGCTGCAGTGAGGAGCCGCGCGGCGGTGCGAGAACAAGGCGCAGGGTGCCGGCCGGGAGGGTGCCGCGGCACCCTCCCGGACGCGGTGCCCCGCGGCCGGCGGCGCTCAGGCGCTGGGCGGCATCGGGTAGTCGTCGGCGTTCAGCACCCAGCCCGGCTTGAGCGAGAAGTCCATCCGCGGCGGGCAGAAGATGTCCACCATCTGCCCGGCTTCCTCGGCGCGGGAGGTGTGGATGGAGGGCGGCGGGATCACGGTGATGGAGGGCGCGCCGCAGAGCACGTGCTCGTCCTCGCGCCAGGCGGTCTGGTCGGTCGTCCAGGGCCAGCGGATGTGGTGCGTGTAGGAACCGTTCAGCACCAGCGAGCCCTGCTCGAAATCGTCGTGGTGGTGCGGCGACAGCTTGCGCACGTCGCGCGGACCCATGGCGGTGTCGAGGTAGTTCACCATGAAGGTGGTGCAGCGCCAGATGCGCCCGAAGCGGCCGGGGGTCTTGGGCACGTCCAGCGTATAGGCACGGATGCGGAAGCCGTAGGGCGGCGTCGGCCAGTTCTGCAGCGGCGGGATGCGCGGGTCGTCTTCCGTGAAGGAGGCGGCGTTGCTGCACTTCGCCGCGAGATCGGCCGAGCGCGGTGTGAACAGCCGCACCAGGCGGCCATTGGCCTGCACGGTGATCTGGCTGTCACCGGGCGGCAGGAACACGACCGAGTTGCCCTCGATGGTCTTGCGCTCGCCGTTGGCGGTGATCTCCACGCTCGTGCCGGCTTCCGGCAGCAGCAGGACATATTCGTCCGGCTGGTCGCTGCGCGACAGCACGGTGCCGGCGGACACTTCGGAAAAGGCGACGATGAAGTTGCGGCCGCGCGCGTACCAGTGGCGGGCGCCGTCCGCTTCTTCCTGCGGCGCCGTCTCGTAGAACTTGGCGTACTGCGCCGCCGTGAAGTGGCCGGTCACCGCCGCCGGGGCGCCGGCGGGCGCGGCCAGGGCGGCGCGGGGATCGGAAGGGTCGTAGGCCATCGGGCGTCTCCGGGCGGGACCGGCGTGTTCCGTTGTGCAGAACATCGTTCCGGCAGATGCCCGATGCTGTTGTCAGGCACCGGCCGTGTCAACAGCGCTGCCGGGCGCGTGGCCGAGCCGGGCCGAGATGCGCCCGGCGGTGTCCAGCACGTGGCGGACCTGCTCCGCCGAAGGCTCGGCCTCGATGAACTGGATGGAGCCCAGGATCGCCACCGCGCCCACCATGTGGCCGCCGCCCTCGAACACCGGTGCGGCCAGGGCGTTGACGCCCAGCAGGCTTTCCCCCGGCGCCGTGGCCCAGCCGCGGGCGCGGACGCGCTCCAGCTCCTCGCGCAGCACGGTGGCGCTGGTGATGGTGTGCGGGGTGCGCATGTCCAGCCGCGACAGCAGCACGCGGTCGCGGATCGCGGGTTCCGCGAAGGCCAGTGTGACCTTGCCCTGCGCGGTGCAGTGCAGCGCCATCAGCGAGCCGGGCTTCACCGCGATCTCGATCGCCTCGTGCCCGGGAAGCGTGGCCAGCACGACGCCCCCGGCCGCCTCGGCGCGGCTGAGCACCACGGAATGGCCCAGCGCGTCGCGCAGCGCCCGCACCTCCTCGCGTGCCACGGTGGCGAGGTCGAAATTCTCGGCCACCGCCTGGCCCAGCGTGACCAGCCGGCTGCCGATCCGGTACTTCTCGGACTCCGCGGACTGCACGATGTAGCCGCTCTCCACCAGGGTGCGGAGGTGGCGGTGCATGCGGCTCTTGGTGGTGCCCAGCGCGCGTGCCAGGGCGGTGACGCCGACGCCGCCCCGCTGCTTGGCCAGGTATTCCAGGATCTGAAAGGCCATGGCCACCGCCTGCAGCCCTTCGCCCCGTGGGGGGCCGTCGATGCGCGACATGGTTTGGGGTTCTCCCTCGGGCGGCGATGGTCCTTGACATCGGCGGGGACCAGATGGATGTTCCCGTTGAGCAGAAACCTGTCTCTCCTACCAGAACAATGGCCGCATGGTCAAACGACCCGGCCGGTGCCGGGAGTGTCCCCCATGCCGCCTGTTCCCGCCGTTTCGGATTTCCGCGCCCGCCTTCGTGCCGGTGAACTGCTGGTCGGCAGCTTCCTGAAGACGCCCACCCTGCACGGGGCCGAGATCCTGGGCGGCATCGGCTACGACTTCGTGGTGGTGGACGAGGAGCATTCGCCCTTCGACCGCCAGGCCACGGACGCCGCGCTGTTCGCCGCCCGCGCCACCGGCACGGCCGGGCTGGTGCGGGTGCCCAGCCCGGCGCCGCACCACCTGCTCTCCGTGCTGGATTGCGGCGCCGCCGGCGTGCTGGTGCCGCATGTCGCCACCGCGGCCCTGGCGGCGCAGGTGGCGGCGGCCTGCCGCTATCGCGGCGGCAAGCGGGGCTATTCCGGCTCCGTGCGGGCGGCGAATTACGGCGGCGGCGGGATGTGGAACTACATCGACGCGGCGGATGCCGGCATCGCCGTGATCGCGCAGATCGAGGACCCCGAGGCGCTGGACGAGATCGACGCCATCGCCGCCACGGAGGGGATCGACGCGCTGTTCATCGGCCGCGGCGACCTGACCGCGGCCATGGGCGCGCCCACCAACGACGCCCCGCCGATCCGCGACGCGGTGGAGCGGATCGCCGCCGCCGCCAGGCGCGTGAACAAGCCCGTCGCGGTGTTCGTGGGCGGCATGAAGGAGGCGGAATGGCTGCGCGGCGTTGGCGCCACGGCCTTCGTCTACTCCTCCGACCAGGGCTTCATGAAGCAGGCGGCCAACAAGGCCCTGTCCGACATCCGTGCGCTCGGCACCGCCGGGCAGCCCGACTGAATCCCAGCACTCCCGAGGGAAGCACGAGCATGAGCACCGCGTTGAACACCGATCCCGGTCTGGTCGAGCAGCTGATGCAGGGCGCGATCGACCTGCACTGCCACAGCGGCCCTTCCGTGATGGCCCGCGCCCTGAACCATGAGGAAGCGCTGGCCCAGGCCGCGGAGGCCGGCATGCGCGCCGTGCTGTTCAAGGACCACTACTACCCCACCGGCCCCTTCGTGGAGGTGCTGAAGGAAGCCGGCAAGGCGACCCGGGCGGAGCCGATCGGCAGCATCGTGCTCAACAACTCCGTGGGCGGCATCAACCCCTTCGCGGTGGAGCCGGCGCTGAAGACCGGCGCCAAGGTGGTGTGGATGCCCACGGTGTCGGCGGCCAACCACATCCGCGAAGGGCACCGCAAGTCGCTGCTGCCGACCAAGGGCAAGATGCTGAAGCAGGTGGCGATCTCCGCCGTGGATGCGCACGGCGACCTGCTGGACGAGGTCAAGCACGTGCTGGATCTGATCGCCGAGCACGATGCCGTGCTGTCCTGCGGCCACCTGCACATCAGCGAGGTCTGGCCGCTGTTCGACGAGGCCAAGAAGCGCGGCGTCAACCGGCTGCTGGTCAACCACCCCAGCTACACCGTGGGCGCGTCTCTGAGCGACGTGAAGGAACTGGTGTCGATGGGGGCGTGGATCGAGCACTCGATCTGCATGTTCATCCCCAACCGCATGAAGGTCTACGACGAGAACTTCCTCAAGGCGCTGATCGAGGCGGCCGGCGTGGACCGGACCTTCTTCGGTTCCGACCTCGGCCAGACCAATGCGCCGCTGCCGGTGGAAGGCTTCCGGCAGATCATCGGCCTGTGCCTGTCCCTCGGCTATTCGGAGGAGGACGTACGCAAGATGGTCAGCACCAATGCGGCCCAGCTCGCCGGCCTCGGGGCGAATGATGCCTGAAGGCGTCGGGCAGCCCCGCGCTGCCCGGCTGCTTCCCGTGCCGGCAGGACCGGCACGGTGCTTTCCGTCAAAGGTGCCGCCCGCCATCCACCAGCAGCGTGGTCCCGGTGGACAGGCGCAGATGCGTGACCGCGGCCACCACGGCCAGGGCCACGTCGTCGGGCTGGCAGATCACCTTCAGCGGCGTCGCGGCGGCCGCGTTCAGCACGGCGTCGCGGCCGCGGCCGGGCACGAACTCCGTATCCACCGCGGCGGGCGAAACGGTGATCACGCGGATCTCCGGCGCCAGCACGCGCGCCAGGGACAGGCCCATCGTGTCCAGCGCCGCCTTGGACGCGCAGTAGGCGATGCTGCTGCCCAGGCCGTTGATCGCCGCCAGGGAGGAGATGTTCACCACGACCGCGTCGCCGCCCCGGCGCAGCAGCGGCGCGAAGGCGCGGATGGTGGAATAGGGGCCGCGCACGTTGGTGACGAGGATGCGGTCGAAGGTCTCGTCGTCCAGCGCGTCGAGGTCGGCGTGCCGGACGGCGCGCGTGGTGCCGGCGGAGTTCACCAGCACGTCGGCACGGCCGAGCTTCGCCTCTACCTCGGCCGCCGCGGCGCGCAGCGCGGCGCTGTCGGCCATCGGCATGTGCAGCGGCATGTGTCCGCTGCCCGGCAGTTCGGCGGCCAGCGCCTCCGCACGGTCGCGGCCGGCGTTGTAGCCGATCGCGACGGTGGCGCCGAGTTCCGCCAGGCGACGTGCCGTCGCCGCGCCGATGCCGCTGCTGCCGCCGGTGATCACGGCGACGCGGCCCGCGAGCCCGTAGGGGCCCAGGGCGCCGTTCCTGGCTTCGCTCATCTCGATCCTCCCTTGCCGCGCGCCGGCCGCCGTGTCCGGCCGCCGGTTCCGCCTCCGGCGCTCGGCCGTGTCCGCCGGATGCGGGCTTCTTCGCGGGTGCGCCGATGATGCGGCAAATCGTTTCCTGCCGCCAGCAGCCGGTCTTCGCGCAGGCCGATCCCGCGGCGGCTGTTGATTGCGCGCGGAGGTCTGTAAAGATGCGATCCGAATCAGAACAACGCGGAGAGGAAACGCCATGCCTGGGACGACACGCTGCCGGATAAAGGCGGCAAGGTTCGCGCAGGACGCAGGGCGGCTCGCCGCTGCGCTGCCCGTTGCCCTGGCGCTGCTGCTCGGGGCTGCCGGCGCGCAGGAAACGGGGCCTCTCACGATCGAGCGTTTCGGCTCCTTCCATGTCGGCGGCCGCAACGTGGAGATTTCCGGCCAGCCCATCCGCGAATACATGCCCACCACCGGGGGCGCGCTGAACCGGATCGATCCCAACGGCGCCTACATCGTCGGCGCCATGTACGCCCAGTACATGATCCCCGCCGCGCAGCGCGGCACGGCGCCGCTGATGCTCTGGCACGGTGCCTACCTGACCGGCGCGACCTGGGAAACCACGCCGGACGGGCGCGAGGGCTGGGACCACTTCTTCCTGCGCCGTGGCTGGGCGACCTATGTTACGGATGCGGTGGAGCGCGGCCGCAGCGGCTGGGCCATGGTGCCGGAGATTTTCCGCGAGCCCGTTTTCCTGCCGCTGCAGAACCCGTGGGAGCGCTTCCGCATCGGCGACGGCCCCGGCTCCTTCGCGCGCAACACCACCGCGCCGGGGACGCAGTTCCCGACCGACCGGGCGAGCTACATGAATTTCATGCGGCAGGTGGTGCCGCGCTTCCTCAGCACCGATGAGGACGTGACGGCCGGCTACATCGCGCTGCTGGAGCGGGTGGGCCCCAGCGTGGTGGTCGCGCACAGCCAGGGCGCCGCCTTTGCCTGGCAGGTGGCGCAGCGGCGGCCCGAGCTGTTCCGCGCGCTGGTGCTGGTGGAGCCGGCGGGCACCGGCGACATGGCGCAGGCGGCGCGGCTGAAGGACATCCCGCAGGTCTTCGTCTACGGCGACAACATGGACTCCCGCTGGACGGCGATCCGCGAGAATGCCCGCGGCTTCGCCGCCGCCATCCGCACCGCCGGCGGGCAGGTGGACGAGATCGACCTGCCCGCGCGTGGCATCCGCGGCAACAGCCACATGGTGATGATGGACCGCAACGGCGACCAGGTGGCGCAGCTGCTGCAGGACTGGCTGGCGGCGCATGGCTTCTGGCGCTAAGCCGGGCGCGAAAGCCGTGCAACGGGCAGCGAGGGGGAGAAACGGGTGAGCGAGGTTCTGCGCCGCGACGACACCGTGCGCACCGTGGATGGTGTCAACATCGCCATCCGCGAGGTCATGCCGGCTGGCGGCATACGGGACGGGGCCGTGCCGCTCGTACTGCTGCACGGCACGCGCATCCCGGGGCTGAGCGAGTACGACCTGCCCGTGGCGGGCGGCTCGCTGGTGGAGGATCTCGGCCGTGCCGGGCATGCCAGCGTGATCCTGGACGCGCGCGGCTTCGGCCGCTCCGACCGGCCCGCGCTGATGGAGCGGCCGCCGGGGGAGTCGAGGCCCTATGCCCGCTGCATGGAGATCCTGCGCGACGTGGACGCGGCGGTGGCGGCGACGCCGACCGCGCCGGGCGGCCGGGTGGCCCTGATGGGCTGGGGCATCGGCGCCACGGTGATGCTGAACTACGCCGCGCTCTGGCCGGAAAAGGTGAGCCACCTCATCCTCTACAACGTGCTCTATGGCGGCGGCACGGCGCATGGGCGGTACAAGGGGCACCCGCTGGAGGACCCGCAGCATCCCGGCCGGTTCAACGTCGCCCATTACGGCGGCTACAGCTTCAACTCGCCCGAGATGCTGATGCGCAAATGGGAGGAAAGCATCCCGGTCGCCGACAAGGATGCGTGGCGCGACCCGGCGGTGGCGCAGGCCTTCGCCCAGGCGCTGCTCGACGGCGATCCCACCGCGATGGATCGCGACCCGCCGAGCTACCGCAGCCCCAACGGCATGCTGGAAGACAGCTTCTACATCGGCAAGGGCCGCAAGCTGGTGGACGCCTGCCTGGTGCAGGCCAAGGTGCTGATCATGCGGCCGGGGCTGGACTACTTTTCGCGCCCGGACGACATCGCGGCGCTGCGCGCGGATCTCGTGAACGCGGAGCGCGTGGAACTCTGGGAGCCGCCGGACGCGACGCATTTCGTGATCCTCGACCGCCCCGAACGGGGGCGCGCGGAGGCGATCGCGACGATCACGCGCTTCCTCGACAGTTAGTGGCCGCGCGCTGCCCGGTACGGATGGCGTGCCTGCGGGATTTCGGAACGGTGCGGCCGGTGTGCGGAACTCCGCCGCGGCCAGATGCAGTCAGGGCGCGGCGGAGTTCCGCGAGGAGGAAACGAGCGATGACGCTTTCCAGGCGGGCCGCGACGCGGGCCCTGTGTGCCGCCCCGGCGCTGCTGCTGGCCGGGCAGCAGATCGCCGGGGCGCAGGAAGTCTGGCCGAACCGGCCGCTGCGCGTCATCCTGCCCTATACGCCGGGTGGCGGCACGGATGGGCTGGCCCGGACCCTCGCCACCTTTCTGCAGGGGCGGCTCGGGCAGCCCGTGGTGGTGGAGAACCGCCCGGGTGCGGGTGGCAACCTCGCCACCGAGTTCGTCGCCAATGCGCGGCCCGACGGCTACACGCTGCTGATCGGCAACCAGGGGCCGATGTCGGTCAACCCGACCCTGTTCCGCGACACCCTCACCGTGGACCCCGCCACCGCCCTGGTGCCGATCGCCATGGTGGCGGAAACGCAGCTGGTGGTGGTGGCCGGGCCCGGCAGCCGGGCGGCGAACCTGCAGGCGCTGCTGGACGAGGCGCGCGCCAGGGGCGGCCAGCTCACCTATGCCGCGCCCAGCGTCGGGGCGGCGGGGCACCTGGCCATGGCGCTGCTGTTCCAGCGCGCCGGCGTGGAAGCGACGGGCGTGCCTTATCGCGGCGCCGCCCCCGCCCTGACCGACGTGGCGGCGGGGCATGTCGCGGTGACGGCCAGCACCCTGCCCTCGGTGCTGAGCCTGGTGCAGGCGGGTTCGCTGCGGGCGCTGGCCGTCACCGGCAGCCAGCGCGCCGCCTCGCTGCCCGACGTGCCCACGGTGGCGGAAACCCTGCCGGATTACCGCGTCACCGCCTGGTACGGGCTGCTCGCGCCGCGCGGCACGCCCGCGCCGGTGGTGGAGCGGCTGGCGACGGAAGTGCGCGCCGCGGTGGCCTCGCCGGAGCTGGTGGAGCGGCTGCGCGTGGACGGCACGGACCCGTACAGCATGGATGGCGCCGCCTTCGGCCGGTTCATGCGGGAAGAGCGCGAGCGCTGGGCCGAGGTCATCCGCACGGCGAAGATCGTGCCGGAATGAGGGACGGGGATGCGGGGAAGGATGAGGGTTCCATGCCGGTGATCGCGGAACAGCTGGGCCGGCGCCGGTTGCTGCGCGGCCTCGCCGCCACGCCGCTGGCCCTGGCGGCGCCGGCCCTGGCGCAGAACGCGCCCGGCGGGCCGCTGCGGGTGATCGTCGGCTTCGCGGCCGGCGGGCTGGCCGACATCACCATCCGGCTGGTGGCGGAGCAGCTGTCGCAGCGGCTCGGCCAGCCCGTGGTGGTGGACAACCGTCCGGGCGCCGGCGGCTCGCTCGCCGCGCGCGCCGCGGCGGCGGCCGAGCCGGACGGGCGGACGCTGACGGTGCTGACCACCGGCAACGCCATCTACAAGTGGTTGTTCCGCTCGCTGCCCTACGACCCCGTGACGGATTTCACCGCCATCTCGGGGCTGGCCGCCTTCGACCTGCTGCTGCTGACCGGCGCCAATTCCCCGCTGCGCAGCTTCGCGGACGTGAAGGGACGCGCGGGTTCCGGTATGGCCATCGCCACGATCGGCGCCGGCAGCACGCAGAACATCGCCGGCGAATGGCTGAAGCTGGCCGCCGGGCTGGACGCCACCGTGGTGCCCTATCGCGCGACGGCGGAGGTGCTGACCTCCCTGCAGCGCGGCGATGCCCAGCTGGGCTTCGAATCCTTCGCCGCGGCGCGCGGCGCGATTGAGGGCGGGCTGGTGCGCGCCATCGCCAGCACCGGCGAGCGCCGGTCGCAGCTGCTGCCCGACCTGCCGACGCTGCGCGAGGCGGGGCTGGCGGACTACGCGGTGACGGGGTGGAACGCGCTCTTCGCGCCTGCCGGAACGCCGGCCGCCACGGTGGCGCTGCTGAACCGGCACGTCACCGCCATCCTGGCCACGCCGGAGATGCGCGCGCGGCTGCTGGAACTGGGGGTCGAGCCCTTGCCCAACACGCCGCAGCAGATGGGGGACACGCTGCGCCGGGACGTGGAGGTCTGGGGCGAGGTGATCCGCCGCACCGGCATCCCGCCGCAGTAGCGGCATCGCCGCGGCGCGGTTTCCGCCCGGAGGGGACTGGGCCGGCCGCGGCATCGGAGACCAACGCGAGCGCGGGCAGCGCCAGCCGCCCCGCCGCCCAGCAACGGAGAAGCGCCCTGCCCATCGTCACGGCCGAACTGCGCCCCTGCACCCAGCGCCAGGCGGATGCGGGCTGGACTTTTGCCCGCGCCACCGTGCCGGAGCTGCAGGGCTGGGTGCTCGTGCTCACGGATGAGGACGGGGTCACCGGGCTCGGCTACGCCCATGCCATTCCCGCCATCACCACCAACGGGGCCGGGGCGGAAGCGGCGCTGCGCTTTCTGCAGCCGCTGCTGGTCGGCCGTGAGCCGGAGGATCTCGCCGCCATCCTCGACCTCGCGGAAGGGTCGCTGGCGGGCAGCCGCTCGGCCAAGGCGGCGGTGGACATGGCGCTGCACGACCTGGTGGCGCGGCGGGCCGGCTTGCCGCTCTCGGCGCTGATGGGCGGGCACTTCCGCGACCGCATCCCGCAATCGCGCATCCTGTCGATCAAGGCGCCGGTGGAGATGGCCGCGTCGGCGGCGGCGCTGACGGCCAAGGGCTACCGCACGCTGAAGCTCAAGCTGGCGGGCGACGCGGCGCTGGATGCGCGGCGGGTGGCGGAGGTGCGTGCCGCGGTCGGGCCGGAGGTCACGCTGACGCTGGACCCCAACCAGTCCTACAGCGCCAAGGGCTTCATCGCGGCCTGGCGCGCGCTGGAACCGCACGGTATCGCGCTGGTGGAACAGCCGGTGCCGGCGGCGGACTGGAAGGGGCTGGCGCTGGTCACCCGCAGCCTGCCCGTGCCGGTGGAGGCGGACGAGACGGTGGAAAGCGTGGCCGACGTGCTTCGCGTGGTGGAAGGGCGGGTGGCGGACGTGGTGAACCTCAAGCTCACTAAGCTCGGCGGCGTGCGCAACTTTGTCACCGCCGCCCGTATCCTGGAGGGCGGGCAGGTTGCCGCCCGGGTGGGCGCCGCCTTCGGGCCGGCGCTGATCCAGGCGGCCGCCGCGCATGCCGCGGCCTCGCTGCGCCAGTTGCCCTTCGCCTGCGAGCTGTCGGAGCACGACCACATCCTGGACGACCCCTTCACCCCCCTGCCGATCGAGGAGGGCGTGATCGCCGTGCCGCCCGGTCCGGGCTGCGGCGTTACCTACGCATGAGGCTGGTGATCTGAGG
Source organism: Roseomonas sp. BN140053 (assembly GCF_047690175.1). Taxonomy (NCBI): domain Bacteria; kingdom Pseudomonadati; phylum Pseudomonadota; class Alphaproteobacteria; order Acetobacterales; family Roseomonadaceae; genus Roseomonas; species Roseomonas sp. BN140053. Next base: position 88,675 of record NZ_JBLLEB010000011.1, read on the forward strand.
TGGGGGAAAGGCTGGGGGAGTGAACTCCCCCGGACCCCCTCCTTCTTTCGGGAGTTTAAGGTGCTGCCCGTGTCACGGGCGCGCGCCAAAACTCCCGAAAATAGAAGGGGGTCCGGGGGCATACTTCCCCCCGGCTTAGCTCCCCGGCCTGGCCCCTAGCGCAGGCCGAGTTCCTCGATCAGCCGGGCGCTGGCGCGATCCTCGACGGCGAGGGCTTCGCCGAACTGCGCCGCGTCGAGCAGCAGGACCTCGTTGAAGGCGCGGCGCATGGTGGCCGCGTAGTCCGGCGCGGCGGCGGCGTCCAGGAAGGCGCGGCCCAGGCGGTCCACCACCGCGGCCGGCGTGCCGGGCGGCGCGAAGAAGCCGAAGCGGGTGACGAGGTCCACGTCCAGCCCGACCTCGCGCAGCGTGGTAAGGTCGGGCAGGGCGGCGATCCGCGTCGCGCCGGTCTGGGCCAGCGGCACGACGCCCTGGCTTTCCACCACGGGCATGATGATGCCGGGCGCGCCCACCACCAGGTCCACGTCGCCCGCCAGCAGCGCCGCCATCGCCGGCGCGATGCCGGAATAGGGCACATGCAGCAGCTTCACACCGGCGGCCCGCGCCATCACCTCGCCCGCCAGGTGCGGCGAGCTGCCGATGCCGGGGGAGCCGAAGGTCACGCTTTCCGGCCTGCTCCGCGCCTGGGCGAGCATTTCCCCCAGGGTGCGGAAAGGCGCGCCGCGCCGGGCGGCCACCATGATCGGGATGGAAACGAGATTGCACACCGGGGCGAAATCCGCGGCGGTGTAGGGCAGCCCCTGGATCCGCGGCACCACCGTCAGCGCCGCCGTGCCGGCGAAGAGCAGCGTGTAGCCGTCCGGGGTGCTGGTCCGCACCCGGTTGGCGCCGACGCCGCCACCGCCGCCCACCACGGAGTCGATCACCACGGGCTGTCCCAGCCGCTCGGCGAAGGCCTGCTGCAGGGGGCGGATATACTGGTCCGTGCCGCCGGCGGCGTAGGGCACGATCACGCGGATGGCGTGGCTGGAGAAGCCCTGGCCGCGGGCAGGGGCGGCGGCCAGCAGCGTTCCGCCCGCGATCAGCGCGTGGCGGCGGGAAATCGGCATGGTGTTCCTCGGGTTGTTGAGGCGGCCTGCCCGCATCATCGCCGCAGCGCTTCGAAGACCGGCGCGACGTCGTCCAGCTGGTCCAGCCGCAGCAGGGCTTCCGCCGTGGCTTCGGCCGCGGCCGGGGACAGCGCGTCGCGCGTGTTGGCGCGGAACTTCGCCACGATGTCGTCCGCCGACATCGGGTTGCGCGGCGTGCCGCGCATGTCGTCGATGCGGTGGGACAGCTCCCGCCCGTCGCGCAGCCGCACCCGCACCGTGCCGCCGGAGCGCGTCGGCTCCGTGTCGGGGTCGTCCAGGTAGGTCACGCGGTCGGCCAGCGCGTTGATGACCGGATCGCGCAGGCTCTCGGTCGCGTAGGCGTCCTTGTCCATGCGGCCGCGCACCAGCGCTTCCGCCACGGTGTGCTGCAGGCTGATCCGGCCGTGCCAGGTGGTGGCGGGGCGGCGCTTGTCCGCCACCGGCTCGCACATCGTGGCGAAGGAGCGCTGGCCGATGTGGCAGATCACCTCCTCCACCTCCTCCGGCCGGATGCCGTGCGTCGCGCGCAGCGTCAGGGCTGCCTCGATGTGCGGCATCATGGTGAAGGCGCAGGGATACACCTTGGAGGCGACCTTGAGCGCTTCCCAGCTCTCGCCCAGCCCGTCGGTGAGGCGGGACAGGCGCAGGCCGTCGCGGCCCTGCACGTGCGAGCGGAACCAGCCGAAGCGGCCCTCGAACACCGGGCGCGGGCCGGAAATGCCGGCGGTGGCGAGGTCCACCGCCCGCATCCCTCCGGTGGCGGCCATGCCGACGTGGAGCATCTTGGTGGAGGTGCCGTCCTCGAAGGACGCGTTCAGCCCGGCCGACAGGCTGCCGGCGGCGCCGAGCGCGTCGGCGATCACGGGGGCCGACAGGCCGCGCAGCTTGGCCAGCGCGGCGGCCGCCCCGAAGACGCCGAACACGGCGGTGGGATGGAAGCCCAGCGTGTGCAACCGCACCGGCGTGACCAGGCCGAGGCGGCAGGTAAGCTCGATGCCCACCAGCACCGCCTCGATCAACGACCGGCCGGAGCGGTGCTCGCGGGTGCATTCCGGAAAGGCCACGGCGACCGCCGGGGCGGTGGGATGGACGAAGCTCTCGATATGCGTGTCGTCGAATTCCAGCGTCGCCGTCAGGACGCCATTCACGAAGGCGGCGGTCAGCGGCGACACCTCCTCCGGGTCGCCCAGGATGGCGCTGCCGGTGCCGCCATCCGTGGCGCGGGAGGCGCGCTTGGCGGCGGCCACCAGTTCCAGCGGCTGCGCCGCCAGCATCACCCCGACCAGGTCCAGGATGCGCAGCTTGGTGCTCTCCACCACCGCGGCCGGCACGCGGTCCAGCGACAGTTCGGCGGCCCAGGTGGCGATCTGCTCGCTGATGCTCATGTCACTCATTCCGCTGTGATCCCGTTGTCGCGGATCACCGCGCCGAACTGCCGGTGGTCCTCCCGCAGGTCCGCTTCCAGCCGGGCCGGGTCGCGATAGCTCGGCACCACGCCGATCTGGCCGAGGCGTTCCACCACCGCCGCGTCGCGCAGCATGGCCTCGACCCCGGTGCTCAGCGCTGCCACCACCGGCTGCGGCAGGCCGGCCGGTCCCAGCAGCGCCTGCCAGCCGGAGGTGCGGACGCCGGGATAGCCGAGCTCGGCCAGGGTGGGGATGTCCGGCAGCTCGGGCAGGCGCTGGTCGCCCACCGCGGCCAGCCCGCGCAGGCGCCCCTGCCGGACGTGCTGGATCACGCCGGTGTCGATCATGAAGTCCAGGTCGCCGGACAGCATCGCCTGGATCGCTGGGGCCGAGCCGCGGAAGGGGATGTGCACGGCCTCGACTCCCGCTTCCCGGCGAAACATCTCGGTCATCACGTGCAGGGTGGAGCCGATGCCCGAGGAGCCGTAGTTCAGCTTGCCCGGATGGCTGCGGCCGTAGCGGACCAGCTCCGGCAGGGTGGTGACCGGCAGCGTCAGCCGCGCGGCGAGCAGGCGCTGCGATTCGCTGATGTTGGCGATGGCGGCGAAGTCGCGCAGCGCGTCGTATTCCACCCGCGCCATGTGCGGCAGGATGGCGAAGATGGCGTTGCCCGCCAGCAGGATCGTGTAGCCGTCCGGTGCGGCGCGGGCCACGGCGCGGGCCGCGATGGCGCCGCCGGCGCCGCCCTGGTTCTCCACCACCACGGGCGCGCCCAGGCGCGACGACAGGGCTTCCGCCACCACCCGTCCCACGAGGTCGCCCGTGCCGCCGGGCGGATAGGCGACGATCATGCGGATGGGCCGGTCGGGATAGGCGGCCGATGCGGCCCGCGGCAGCGCGAGGCCGGCAAGGAGGGCGAAGAACAGCAGCAGGCAGCGCCTGCCTGCCGGCTTGGCCCGGGTCGCGGTGATGCTCATCGGCGTTTCTCCCCCGGCTGCGGTTCCGCGACCGCTCGGCCCTCGGGGCATCCTGCCACAAGGGCCGCCGGGCACACGGGCAAACTGCCGGCGTTCCGGGGTACGGAACGGCCCCCTCGGGCAAGGCGCCGTGGCAGCGGTGCCGGGACGGGCCGGATCGCCGGGCCTCAGCCTTTCGCGGCCGAGCCCTCGCCGCCGGGCGGCTTCTGCAGCATCGGCCGATGGATGATCTCGCCCAGCGCCGCGTAGTAGGGGCCGCCCAGCCGGGCGATGGGGCGCATCTTGACGCTGTCCACGCGCGAGCCGTCGAAGATGTCGCGCGACAGGTGGAAGGCTACCACCTCACCGATGAACAGCGTGTTCACCCCGCGCCCGAGCGTGACCACCTGGTCCAGGCGGCATTCCATCTGCACGGGGGAGGCGGCGATGCGCGGCGGCTTCACCTTGCGGCTGGGCAGCAGCGCGATGCCCAGCGCTTCCGCCTCGCTCACCTCCGGCGGGAATTCCTGGGCGGAGCCGTGCATCGCCTCCATCGTGGCCTCGGTCGCCACGTTCACGACGAATTCGCCGTTGCTGCGCAGGTTGCGCGCGGTGTCCTTGATGGCGCCGTCCCCGGCGCGGGCGGCGATGTTGACCGCCAGCATGGGCGGGCTGGTGGCGACGTAGTTGTAGGAGGAGAAGGGCGCGGCATTGACCCGGCCGGTGTCGTCGACGGTGGTGATCCAGGCCACGGGGCGCGGCACCACGCAGCCGACGATCAGCCGGTAGGCCGTTGCCGTGTCCAGGCCTTCGCCGTCGATGAAGCTGAAGGTGTCGTCCGTGGTCATGTCGCGTGCTCCCGGCGAGCCGGGATGCCGGCGGCCGTGTGGGGTGGCGCCCGGCCTCGGGCGGGCTTGGTCGGGTTCAGGATAGGCCCCCGCCGCGGCGCGGGTAGGGGCGCGTCAGGCGCCCGGCAGGGCCGCGGTCGCGCGGCGTTCGGCGAACTCCCGCTCCAGCAGCGGGATGGTTCCCCCGGCCTGCCAGATCTCCACCATGCGGGGGGAGAAGGGGCGGGACTGCAGCACCTGGCCGCTGGCGGTGCGGATGATGCCCGTGGCGGGGTCTGCTTCCAGCACCTCGCCGTCCTCCACCGCCGCGGTGATGCCGGGACAGGTCATGATGGGCAGGCCGACATTGAGCGCGCGGCGGATGATGCCGGACTCGCAGGACTCCACGATGACCACGGAAATGCCGGAGACCTTGATCGCGACGCTGACCTCCACGTGGTTGTGGTGGCCGAAATTGGTGCCGCCGACCACGATGTCGCCGGGCTTCACCTCGGCCGGGAATTCCGGGCGCAGGCTGCGGAAGCACATGGCGCGCAGCGTGTCCTCGTCGAAGGCTTTGCCGAAGCCCTCGCGCACCACGGAGAACTCGATGATCCCGTCGTCGCCGCTGACGTTGTCGCCGAATTTCCAGACCCGGCCGCGCCGCGTGGTGTCGCTCATGCTGCTCCTCCGGCCGATCCGTCCAGCAACTCGCGCGGGTCGATGATCTGGCCCGCCACCGCCGCGGCAGCCACCGCGTAGGGGCCGGCCAGGTAGATCTCCGCGGAACGGCTGCCGTTGCGGCCCGTGTAGTTGAACTGGTTGCTGGAAATCAGCACCTCGCCATCTGCGAGCTGCCCCTGGTAGCCCCAGCAGGTCGTGCAGCCCGGGGCCAGCACGGTGGCCCCGGCCTCGGCGAAGGTTTCCAGCAGGCCTTCGCGTGCGGCGTTGGCGTAGACCTCGCGGCTGCCGGGGGTGATGTAGAGGGTCACGCCTTCCGCCACCCGCCGGCCGCGCAGCACCGCGGCGGCGGCGCGCATGTCGTCCAGCCGGTTGCCGGCGCAGGAGCCGATGGTGGCCTGGTTGATGGGGCGCCCCGCCACGGCGCCGACCTCCACACCGCCATGCACTTCCGGCGGCACCGTCACCATCGGCGACAGGGCGGAGAGGTCGTAGGTGACCTCCACCGCGTATTCCGCGTCCGCGTCGGCCTCCACGGCGGTGAAGGGACAGCCGGCGGCGCGTTCCCGCACGTAGTCCAGCGCCGCCGCGTCCAGCGCCATCAGCGCGGTGTCGGCGCCGGCGTGGTAGAGGCAGGCGAGCACGCCCTGGCGCTCGTCCAGGCTCAGGGCGGACACGCCCTCGCCGACGAACTCCGCGGCGCATTGCAGGAGGCGGTCGGTGGGGCCGAAGTCGCGCAGGATCACCTGCGCCAGGTCGCGGCCCGAAACGCCGAAGGGCAGGCGCCCCGTCAGGGTGAAGCGGGCGCCACGCGGCACCTGCACCCAGCTCTCGTCGCACAGCAGCGGGATCAGCACCTCCCGCGAGATGGGGATGCAGAGCGCGCCCAGGGCACCGATGCTGGCGATGTTCTGCTCGTCGCCGAAGATCAGCGTGCCCGGGCGGGCGATGCCGCGCTCGGCCAGCAGCAGGTGGCGCATGCCGGTGCCGGGGCCGAAGAAGTTCATGATGCCCTGCTCGGCGCAGAATTCCCGCATCCGCTTGTGCGACTGATGGTGGGCGGAGCCCATGGCGGCGGAGGTGGTGTGGTCCACCACGATCACTGCCTTGTCCGGCCGCGGCAGCCGGGCGATGCCGGTGCGCGCCATGTCGGCCATCTGCACGGGCCAGTTCAGCTCCATGCTGACCGTGGCGTCGGGCGTGACCGTGACGTATTCGCCCGCCTCCACCCGGGCGCGGCCGGCGGCGCGGGCGATGATCTTCTGCGCGGCGGTCTGGCCGCGCGGCGCGCCGGTCGCGCTCATTCCGGCTTCACCTCGGCCAGCCGGACCACCTCGCCCCATTTCGCCGTTTCCGCCCGCAGGTGGGCGGCGAAGGCGGCGGGGGCGTCGCCGATGCCGCGGGCGCCCTGGTCGGCCAGCAGGCGCTGCGTGTCCGGCTGCGCCAGCGTGGCCAGCAGGGCGGCGTGCAGGGTTTCCAGTCGGTCGGCAGGCAGGCCGGCGGGGGCCACCAGCCCGTACCAGCTTTCCGCCTCGATGCCGGGGATGCCGGCCTCGGCCAGGGTGGGCAGGTCGGGCAGGGCGGCGAAGCGCGTGCTGCTGGCGACGCCCAGCGGCACCAGCGTGCCGTCGCGGATCTGCGGCAGCACCACGGGGGCGTCCACGAACATCAGCTGCACCCGGCCGGCCACGAGGTCCGTCACCGCCGGCGCCGCGCCGCGATAGGGGACGTGCACGATCTCGATCCCCGTGCGCAGCCGGAACAGCTCCGCCGCCAGGTGCGGAAAGGTGCCGTTGCCGGCGGAGGCGAAGTTCAGCCCGCCCGGCCGCGCCTTGGCCAGGGCCACCAGCGCCCGCACGTCGCGGGCCGGCACGTCCTTGTTCACCACCAGCAGTTCCGGCACGCCCACGGCCTGCGCGACCGGCGTCAGGTCGCGCAGCGGGTCGAAGGGCATGCGCGGCAGCAGGCTGGGCGCCACCGCCAGGGCGCCCGGGCCGCCGAGGCCGATCGTGTAGCCGTCCGGCGCGGCCTTCGCCACGACGTCCATGCCCACCAGCCCGCCCGCGCCGGGACGGTTGTCCAGCACCACGGGCTGCCGCAGCTGGTCGGACAGGCCGCGCGCCAGGATGCGGCCGAAGATGTCCACCGGCCCGCCGGGCGCGAAAGGCACGATCAGGCGCACCGGCTGTGCCGGGAAGCCTTGCGCCGCCGCGAAACCGGGAAGGGCGGCCAGCGCGGCGGCCCCGAGGAAATGCCGGCGTCGCATGGTCATGCCGCCTCCCGCACGGGTTGCGGCAGCAGGGGTCGCGGATCGGTGATCTCGCCCGCCACCGCCGCGGCGGCCACGGCGTAGGGGCCGGCGAGGAAGACCTCCGCCGAGCGGCTGCCGTTGCGGCCCTGGTAGTTGAATTGCTGGGTGGAGATCAGCACCTCGTTGTTGTTGAGCTGCCCCTGGTAGCCCCAGCAGGTCGTGCAGCCCGGTGCCAGCACAGTGCCGCCGGCGTCGGAGATCACCTCCAGCAGACCTTCCCGCGCCGCGGCCGAATAAACCTCACGGCTGCCGGGCGTGACGTAGAGGGTGACGTGCCGCGCCACCCGGCGGCCGCGCAGCACCGCGGCGGCGGCGCGCATGTCCTCCAGCCGGTTGCCGGCGCAGGAGCCGATGGTGGCCTGGTCGATGCGGCGGCCGCTGACCTCCGCCACCGGCACGCCGCCATGCAGCTCCGGCGGGCGCGTCACCATGGGCACGATCGCCGACAGGTCGTAGTGCGCTTCCAGCACGTAGGCGGCGTCCGGATCGGCCTCGGTCACCTGGAAGGGCCGGCCGGCGGCGCGTGCCTCGACGTAGTGCCGCGCGGTGTCGTCCACCGGCATCACGCCGGTATAGGCGCCGGCGTGGAACAGCGAGGCGAGGATCGTCTGGCGGTCATCCATGAAGAGCCCGGCGATGGCGGGGCCGCAGAACTCCACGCAGGTGCCGAGCAGCCGGTCGGTGGCGCCGAAGTCGCGGATCATCGTCTGGATCAGGTCGCGCGCGGTGACGCCGAAGGGCAGGCTGCCGGTGAGCGTGATGCGCGCGGAAGGCGGCACGGCGAGCCAGTTGCGGTCCTCGATCAGCGACACGATCACCTCGGTCGAGATCGGGATGTTGAGCGCCCCTACCGCGCCGATGCTGGCGATGTTGCCCTCGTCGGAGAAGACCAGCATGCCCGGCCGCGCCAGGCCGCGTTCCACCATCACCAGGTGGCGCAAGCCGCTGCCGGGGCCGAAGAAGTTCTCGATGCCCTGCTCCTCGCACCAGTCGCGCAGCGTGCGGTGCGTCTGGTAGTGGTGCGATCCCATGGCGGCGGAGGTGGAATGGTCGATCACCATCACCGCCTTGTCCGGGCGGGGGATGCGCTCCACGCCGATGCGCTGCAGGTTACGGAGGTGGCCGGGCCAGAACAGCTCCTGGCAGACGGTGTGGTCGGCCGAGACGGTGACGTATTCCCCCACCTCCACCGCGTCGCGCCCCAGCGCCCGGGCGATGATCTTCTGCGCCACCGTCTGGCCGGCCACGCTCGCCGCGCCCCTCAGCTCGGCCGCGTATTGGCGGCGCGGGACACTTCCGCCCAGCGGGCAATCTCCCGCCGGATGTGGTCCATCAGCGCTTCCGGCGTGCCCGGGGCGGCGGTGGCGCCCTGGGAGGCGATGATCTGCTTCACCTCCGGCTCGCCCAGCACCTCCACCACCGTGCGGCGCAGGATGGCCAAGCGATCCGGCGGCGTGGCGGCGGGGGCCAGCAGGCAGTACCAGTTCTCCAGCTCCATGTCGGGCACGCCGGCCTCGGCCAGGGTGGGGACCTCGGGCAGGGCGGGCATGCGGCGGCCGGTGGTCACCGCCAGGGCGCGCAGCTCGCCGGACTGGATAAAGGGCAGCATGGCCGGGCCCTCGCCGATCATCATCTGGATCTGGCCGGACACGAGGTCGGTGGTGGCGGGTGCCGCGCCGCGATAGGGCACGTGCACGATGTCGATCCCCGTGCGCAGCCGCAGCAGCTCCCCCGCCAGATGCGGGCCGGTGCCGTTGCCGCCGGAACCGTAGGACAAGGTGCCAGGGCTGCTCCTGGCCAGGGCCACCAGCTCGGCGACGGTGCGAGCCGGCACCTTGGGGTTCACCGCCAGGATTTCCGGCACCAGGGTCAGCATGGTGATGGCCGCGAAATCCTTCAGCGGCTCGTAGGGCGTCTGCACCATCAGGCTGAGCGCGCCCGCGAGCGATCCGGTGCCGCCAACGCCCAGCGTGTAGCCGTCGGCCGGGGCCTTGGCGACGATCTCCATCCCCAGCACGCCGCCGGCGCCGCCGCGGCTGTCCACCACCACCGGCTGCTTCAGCCGCTCCGTGATACTGCGGCCGATGGCGCGGCTGAAGGCGTCCGCCGGGCCGCCGGGGGCATAGGGCAGCACCCAGCGGATCGGACGGTTGGGGAAGGGTTCGGCCTGGGCGAGAGCGGGGCGGCCGAGGCCGGCGGCGAGCAGGCCGAGGCCCGCGAGTTGTCGGCGATGCATCCGTTTCCTTCCCCCTGCAGGACCCGTTGGCCGGGTTCCACGCCGGCGCACTCAAGCACGGCGCAGCAGAATAGAGAATAAGCTGATTGAATGACCTTTTGCCATTCTTCGGGTCGCGGTGAGGCCGGGGCCGCGCTGCCGCTCAGTCCGCCTTGATGTTGGCCACGCGGATCACCTCGCCCCACTTGGTCGTTTCCGAGCGCAGAAAGGTGGCGAGCTCGGCCGGCGTGCCGCCGACCACCAGCCCGCCCTGGTCCGCGAGGCTTTGCCGCACCGAGGTCTCGCCCAGTGCCGAGACGGCGGCATCGTGCAGCACGGCGATGCGGTCGGGCGGCGTGCCGGCCGGGGCGAACAGGGCGTACCAGGTTTCCGAGATCACCTCCGGCGCCCCGGCTTCCCGCATCGTGGGCAGGTCGGGCAGCACGGCCAGACGCGCCTCGGCCGTCACCGCCAGGCCCAGCAGCGCGCCGCCGCGCAGGTGGGAGATCACCACGGGCACGTCGGCCAGGATCATGTCGATGGTGCCGCCCAGCAGGTCCGTCACCGCCGGCGCCGCGCCGCGATAGGGCACGTGCACGATGTCGGTGCCGGTGCGCAGCTTGAACAGCTCCCCCGCCAGGTGCAGCGAGCTGCCGTTGCCGGCGGAAGCGTAGGTCAGCTTGCCCGGTTGGCGCTTGGCCAGGGCCACGAGCTCCGCCAGCGTCTTCACCCCCAGCAGGGGGTTCACCACCAGGATCTGCGGCACCGACAGCACGTGGGTGATCGGCGCCAGGTCCTTGTTCACGTCATAGGCCATGCGCGGCATCAGCTGCGGCAGCACCACCAGCGCGCCGGTGGAGGCCAGCACCGCCGTCAGCCCGTCCGGCCGGCTGCGCGCCGCGGCTTCCACCCCCACCATGCCGCCGGCGCCGGAGCGGCTGTCCACCACCACGGGCTGGCGCAGCCGCGTGCCCATCGCCTGGCCGAGGATGCGGGCGATGATGTCGGCCGGACCGCCCGCGGCGAAGGGCACGATCAGCCGCACCGGCTGGTCCGGGAAGCCCGTCTGCGCCGCTACGGGAAAGGCCGGCGCCGCGGCGAGTGCCGTCAGCAGGCCGAGGCTCCGACGTCGGGTGAGCACGGTGGTGTTCCTCCTCATGCGCCCGCGTCGCGGGTCTCTTCCTTACAGCTGCACTATCGGCCTTTCTTGTCGTGTTCCGGCCGCCCTGCCAGGCGCGCGCTCAGCGCCCCTGGAACACCGGCTTTCGCTTCTCGGCAAAGGCGCGCTGGGCTTCTCGCGTGTCCTCCGTACGCGCCAGCGCTACGGTTTGCGTCTGCTCGAAGCGGTAGCCGTCGCGCAGCGGCATCTCCTCCGTCAGGTTGAAGGAGCGCTTGGCGGCCTGCACGGCCAGCGGCGCCTTGCCGGCGATCTGCCGGGCAATGGCGGTGGCTTCGGCCAGCAGCGCCTCGCGCGGGACGCAGAGGGAGGCGGCGTTCATCCGGAACAGCTCCGGCCCGGTGATGCGCTTGGCCGTGTAGATCATCAGCCGCGCGTCGGACTGGCCGAAGAAGCGCAGCACGTGGCGCACGCCGCCGGCCAGGCCGACATCCACCTCGGTCATCGACAGGAAGCTTTCTTCCGCCACCACGAGGATGTCGCAGCACAGGGCCAGCACGCAGCCGGCGCCGATGGCCGGGCCGTTCACCGCGGCGACGATGGGCTTGCCGCATTCCATCACTGCGTCGAAGGAGGCGCGCACGAGACGGTTGTGCCGGGGATAGGCGCCGGCTTCCTCCGCCAGGTTGGGCCGTTCCCGCAGGTCCGCGCCGGCGGAAAAGGCGCGGCCCTCGCCGGTGAGCACCACGGCGCGCACGTCGGCGGTGTCGTGGATCACGTCGAAGACGCGCACGATCTCCTCGCGGAAGCGGCGGTCCTGGGCGTTCACGGGCGGCGCGGTGATGGTGACAGTGGCGACGTGCTCCGCCAGTTCGACGCGGAAGCGTTCCAGCCCGTCCAGTCCGGAGATCATCGCGGTGTCTTCCTCGCTGGGGCTCAAACGGTATCGGCAACGCGGGCGGGCGGCAGCGGCGCCAAGCCGTGCTCGGGCGGCTGCAGCGGCGCCGGGACGCCCTCGGGCAGCGGGATCTCGTGCACGTTCAGCGTCATCGAGACCATGGTGTAGTAGCCGATCACCGCGGTCAGCTCGACGGCGCCGCGGGCGCCCCAGCGTTCGCAAACGGCGTCGTAGATCGGCGTCGGCACCTGGCCGCCCAGTTGCAGCGCGCGGGTGAACTCGTAGACCAGCGCCTCGTCGGGATCGGTGAAGATTGGCGCCTCGCCGCGCGCCATGGCATCCAGCGCGGATTGCGCAATGCCGGCCTCCGCCGCCGCGCGGGCATGCACCCACCATTCCACCTGGCTGGACCAGCGTCGGCCGGTGACCACGATGGCCAGCTCGTTCAGCCGCTTGGGCAGGCATGTGCCGTAGCGCAGGAACTCGCCCAGATGCGACCAGCGCTGCGCCAGCTCGGGGCTGTGGATCACCGCGCGCAGCGGGCCGATCATCTGCCCGCGCGGGCCGGCCACCACGCCGTCATACACGCGGCGCTGCTCGGGCGACATTTCCTCGGGCGAGGGGAGGGGGATACGGGCCATGGAGCGAGACTCCCTCAGATGACGCCGGAGGCGGCGAGGCCGTCGATCTCCGACGCCTCCAGCCCGAGCTCGCGCAGCACCTCGGCGGTGTGCTGGCCCAACGTCGGCGGCGCGCGGTCGAAGCGCAGTGGGCTCTCGGCGAAGCGCAGCGGGCTGACCACCTGCGGCACGCTGCCGGCCACAGGATGCGGCAGGTGCCGCAGCATCTCGCGATGGCGGATCTGCGGGTCGTCGAAGACTTGCGGCACGTCGTTGATCGGCGCGCAGGGCACGCCGGCCGCGTCCAGCGCCCGCATCAGCGCGTCGCGACCGAATTCGCGGAAGCGGTCCGCCAGCAGCGGCGTCAGTGCGGGATTGTTGCGCACGCGGCCAGCGTTGGTGGCGAAGCGTTCGTCCGTCGCCCAGTCCGGGCGCTCGATCGCCTCGCACAGCTTGCGGAACTGGCCGTCATTGCCGACGGCCAGCACGAAAAAGCCGTCGGCGCAGGGGAACACGTCCTGCGGCTGGATGTTAGGGTGGCGATTGCCGCCGCGCTTCGGCGGACGGCCGGAGAGCAGCCAGTTGGTCGCCTGGTTGGCCAGGAAGGCCGCCTGCACGTCCAGCATGGCGAGGTCGATGGTGTCGCCCACCCCCGTCTCGTTCCGCCGCGCCAGGGCGGCAAGCACGGCCACCGCGGCGTACATGCCGGTCATCAGGTCCACGATGGGCACGCCGACCTTTTGCGGCCCGCCACCGGGCGCGTCGTCGCGCTCGCCGGTGATGCTCATCAGCCCGCCCATCGCCTGGATGGCGAAGTCGTAGGCGGCCTGGTCGGCGCGCGGCCCGTCCTGGCCGAAGCCGGTGACGGAGCAGTAGATCAGCCGCGGGTTGATCGCGCGCAGCGAGGCCGCGTCCAGCCCGTATTTCGCCAGCGCGCCGGCCTTGAAGTTCTCCAGCACGAGGTCGGCACCCTGCGCGAGCTGGCGGATTACCGCTTGGCCCTCGGGCTTGGCCATGTCGATGGTGACGGAGCGCTTGCCGCGGTTCACCGCCAGGAAGTAGCCGGCATCGCGCGTCGGCTCGCCCGCCGCGTCCTTCAGGAAGGGCGGGCCCCAGGCGCGCGTGTCGTCGCCGACGCCGGGGCGTTCCACCTTGATCACGTCGGCGCCGAGATCGGCCAGGATCTGCGTCGCCCAGGGCGCGGCCATGATGCGGCTGAGGTCCAGCACCCGCACATGCGAGAGCGGACCCTGCCGCGGTGCCGGCGCGGTTTCAGCCATCGATCGCCTCCGTGGCGCGGGCAGAAGGGCGCGCGCTGAAGCTGGCGTGCCAAGCCGCCAGCGCCGGCCGGCCGTCGCGCCAGCCGAGGTCGGCGAAGCGGAAATCCAGGTAGGACAGGGCGCAGCCCAGGGACACGTGGCCGATATCGAAGGGCGCCGCCGCCAGCCTCGGCGCGTCGCGTTCCAGCTTGTCCAGCGTGGCGCGGTACTTGGTGGCGAAGCTGTCCAGAAAATTCTGCAGCTGGGCCGCGGGGGGCTTCTCGCGCTCGTTGCGCCAGAGGATGAGCAGGTCGAGCAAGCCGTTGCCCAGCGCCTGCCGCGTCAGTGCGTCCCAGCGCGCTTCGCCGCGCGGGAACAGGCGGCCGCCACCGGCCAGGTCGTCGAGGTATTCGCAGATGGTCAGGCTGTCGAAGAGCACGCGGCCATCCGCCAGCACCAGGGTGGGGATCTTGCTCAGCGGGTTGTCGTGCAGCAGCTCGGCATTCGGCATGCCCATGCTGACCAGGGTGCGCACCGTCTCGAAGCGCTCGGCCAGGCCCAGTTCGTGCGCCGCCACCATCACCTTGCGCACAAAGGGCGAACGCGGGGACCAGTGCAGCTTCATGCGGCGTTCCGCCGGGCGCGGTCCGGGTGGAGCATGGCGTTCCCATTCAACCTTTTAGCCAGTCTTATGGCCTTTATGGCGGAGCCGATCCGGCGCGTCCAGCCCGATCGCTGGCTATTTCAGCTTGATGTCGATCCGCACCACGTCGCCGCGATAGATGCCGTCGGCCACCAGCACCAGCGTGCCGTGCTCGTCCACGGCGGCGCGGTGCACGAAGGCGACCGGCGCGTTCAGCGGCAGTTGCAGCGCGTCGGCGGTTTCCACATCGGCCACGCCGACGGTCAGGGTTTGCCGTGCGTCCACGATGCGCACGCCCTTCAAGCCGGACACCAGCCGCAGCGCGGTCTTGCTGCTCAGGTCCGCGTCGCTCACCAGCGGCGAGAGGCGCTGGTCGAGATAAACATCGGCCAGCAGGAAGGGCTGCCCGTCGCGCCAATGGCGGCGGCGGATGTGGCGGTAGAGCGGCGCCGGCTCCCCGATGCTGTCGGGAACAGTGGTGCCGGGCAGCCCATCGCGGTCACCGAGAATTTCGATTTCGGCGCCCTCGCGGGAACGCAGCAGTCCGTTCCAATCCGCTTCCACGTCGCACCATAGCCGGTTGGCCGGCGTTTTGCGGACAAAGGTGCCCTTGGCGCGGAAGCGCTCGATCAGCCCGTCGTCTTCCAACTGGTCCAGCGCCTGCCGGATGGTGGCGCGGGCCACGCTGCATTCCGCCGCCAACTCGTCCACCGTCGGGATTTGCTGGCCAAGCTTCCAGGCGCCCTGCTCGATCCGTCGCCGGAACAGCGTAGCGAGCTGGAGGTAGCGCGGCACGGCGCTACGGCTGAGGTCGAGCTTGCCCGGGGACGCGTTCATGCCTTCTTGTCGCACATCCCATGGCCGACCGGCGAGCGCCGGCGCTCAGGCCGCGGCGTTGAAGAAGGGTTGTCCGTCGCGAAAGGCCGTGATGTCGCGCAAGAGGCGCCCAACGATGGCTTCCCGGGTTTCCCGTGTCAGGGAGGCGTAGTGCGGGGCCAGCACGGCGTTCTCCAGCCGCAGGAAGCGCGGGTCCAGGGCCGGCTCGCTCGCGAAAACGTCCAGCCCGGCGCCGGCGATGGTGCCGCCTTCCAGCGCGGCCAGCAGCGCCGGCTCATCCACCACCGAACCGCGCGCGATGTTCACCAGGATGCCCCGCGGGCCGAGTGCCGACAGCACCTCCGCATCCACCATGCCCTGCGTGTCGCTGCCCCCCGGCATGGCCAGGATCAGCGCGTCCGACTGGGCGGCGAGGGCGCGGATCTCCGGCACGAAGGGCCAGGGCGCTTCCGGCTTGGGGCGGGGCCCGGTCCAGGCCACGCGCATGCCGATGCCCGTCAGCCGCTGCGCGATGGCGGCACCGATGCGGCCGAGGCCCACGACACCGGCCGCCTTGCGGTGCAGGCTGCTGCTCGGCGACATGCGTTCCCCCGCCCAGCGGCCGGCGCGCACGAAGCGGTCCGCCTCGGCGATGCGGCGGGACGCGGCGTAGAGCAGGCCCACGGCGAAGTCGGCCACGTCCTCCGTCAGCTCGTCGGGGGTGTGGCACACGGCGATGCCGCACGCCCGCGCTGTGGCGAGGTCGATGCGGTCCAGCCCGACGCCCATGGAGGCGAGCAGGCGCAGCGCCGGCCGGGATTGCAGCACCCCCGCGTCCGCCCCGACCATGCCGGTGGTCACGGCGATGCGCGCGTCCCGCGCCGCCGGGTCGTCGCGCTCGACCACGTCGAAATCGGCGGACAGGGCGTCGCGCAGATCCTTGGGCAGGGTGGCCAGGGCCAGGATGGTTTCGCGGCTCACGCGGCATCTCCGGGAGTGTTCTGGGCGGCGTCGCGGGCGCGGTTGAGCTCCGCCATGATGGCCGGCAGGCGGTTCTCCGCTTCCTCGCTGAGGCTGCCGTAGAGGCTGTTGCCGTGGGCGTCGATGCCCACCGTCACGGGACCCAGCGCTTCCACCCGCAGCGTCACCAGGCGGTAATGCGCGACCAGGTCGTTCCAGTGCACCGACACCACCTCCTGGATCGCGTCCGACAGCAGCGGCGAGCCGCCGCCCACGAAGGAGAAGTACACGCCGCCCACCTCGCGCAGCGCCTCCACGCAACTCGCGTCCAGCCCGCCCTTGCCGCCCACCGCGCGCAGCTGGAACTGCCGGATCAGCCCGGGCATCAGCGGGTTGAAGCGGGTGGAGGTGGTGGGGTTCATGTACAACACCTCGAAGCCGCCACCCGGCACTTCCCGCGAATAGGAGCCGAGGTGGAACAGCCCTTCGCCCTGCAGCGGCCTCGGCGCCTCTCGTTTGCCTTCCGCGACTTCCACCAGGCGGCCGTGGGTGGGCAGGCCGGCGGTGATCACCATCTCCCCGTCCAGCAGCACCATGTCGCCGGCGCGCAGCGACAGCGCATCCTCGCGCGACAGGGGCAGCCGCAGCCGCCGGATCTCCTCGCTCATCGTTTATTCGACCCGTTCCAGGCGCCCGTCCTCATACAGCCGGGCGCGGGTGCGGCGGTTGATCCAGCAGTTGAAGGCCACCGCCACGGGGGTGAAGCCGTGGCCGGCGCTGTACTCGACGTGCACGCCCAGTGCCGTGGTGTCGCCGCCCGTGCCCATCGGGCCGAAGCCGGTGGCGTTCACCGCCTTCAGCAGCCGCTCCTCCATCGCCGCCAGGATGGGCTCCGGGTTGACTGTGCCGTAGTGGCGCAGGGTCGCCTTGGCGGCGAGCTTGGCGCAATGGTCGAAGGAACCGCCGATGCCGACGCCGATGTTGACGGGCGGACAGTGCTGCGAGCCGGCCTTGAGCACGCATTCCATCACGTAGCGCTCGATCTGTTCCAGCGTCGGGAAGGTGAAGATTTCCATCGCCGCCCAGCGGCCGGAGCCCAGCGCCTTGGGCTGGCACACGATGTCCACATGGTCGGCGCCGTCGGCCACGTCCCAGCTCACCAGCGGCATGTCCTTGCCGCGATAGGAGCGCTCGTTGGTCAGCGGGTTGGTGACGTGCTTGAGGAGCGGCGGGCTGGTGGTGGCCACCAGCTCGTCGAAGCCGTCGGAGATGGCGCGCTTGATGTCGCCCTCCAGCCGCACCCCGGTGCCGACGGTGATGAAATAGGTCGGCACGCCGGAATCCGAGCACACCAGCCGGTCCTGGGTTTCCGCCATCTCGGCCGAGCGCAGCAGGATGCCCAGGGTGCGCTGCGCCACCGGGTTGCTCTCGCTCTCGCGGGCGCGGCGCAGCGCGTCCAGCGTGTCGTCGGGCACCTTGCGCAGCGACCATTCGTAGAGCTGCGCGGTGGCGCGCTTCATCATGTCGTAGGTGATCGGCAAGCCGCCTTCGCCTCCTCCCCGTCCCGGGCTCCGCCCGGGTTCGCTTCGCCCAGCAACCTGCCGCGCTGGTTCCATTAAGTCAATGTTATGGACTTTTGACAGGAGCCGACCGGGATGGCAGCGTTCCGGCCGGAAACGGGAGGGGGAAACACACCATGCAACGTCGCGCGGTTCTCGCAGCCCTGCCGGCCGCCCTGGCGGCGAACGGCGCCCGGGGCGCGACGGAGCACACGGCGCTGGACCGCCCCGGCGGCAGGATCACGGTGCTGCGCGACGGGGAAGGCCCCACGATTGTGCTGATCCCCTCCCTCGGCCGGGCGCAGGAGGATTTCGACGCGGTGGTGCCGCGCCTCACCGCCGCGGGCTTTCGCGTTCTGCGGCCGGAACCGCGCGGCATCGGCGGCTCGGCGCCGCTGCAGCCCGGCGCCACGCTGCACGACATGGCCGCCGACGTCGCCGCCGTCATCGAGGCGCAGGGCGGGGCGCCGGTCTTCGTGGCCGGCCACGCGGCGGGCAACTGGGTGGCCCGCGTGCTGGCCTTCGACCGGCCGGAGCTGGTGCGCGCCGTGGCCATGCTGGCCGCGGTGACCGGCACCGACGTGGACCCGGAGATCCGTCGCTCCATCACCGCCAGCTTCACCCTGACGCTGCCGGACGAGGAGCGCCTGCAACACCTGCGCCGCGCCTATTTCGCGCCGGGCAACGACGCGCGGGTCTGGCTGCCGGGCTGGCACCCCGACGTGTCGATGGCCCAACGCGCCGCCGTGGCCGCCACCCGCGACACCGCCTGGCAGCGCGCGGCGGAGCGGCACCCGCTGCTCTACGTTGCCGCCGCGCAGGACGCCATCGCCGCCCCGCCTTCCGAGGCCGCGCTGCGCGAGGCGCTGGGGCCGCGGGTGACGCGGGTGGTGATCGAGAATGCCGGCCACGCCCTGATCCCCGAACAGCCGGCGGCGGTGGCCGAGGCGCTGATCGGCTACGCGCGGGGGCTGGCGTGACCCGGCGGCGCGCACTGCTCGGCACCGGGCTGGCGGCGGGCCTGCTGGGCCACGCGCTGCCGGCCCGCGCCGAGTTTCCCGGCCGCGCGCCGCGGCTGATCGTGCCCTATCCACCCGGCGGCATCACCGACCTCGTGGCGCGCAAGGTGGCGGACGGGCTCGGCACGCAGTGGGAACGCGCGGTGGTGGTGGACAACCGGCCCGGCGCCGGCGGCAACATCGCGGCGCAACTGGCCGCCCGCGCACAGCCCGACGGCAACACGCTGTATGTCGGCTTCGCCGGCACGCACGCGATGAATGTCAGCCTGTACCGCGACCTCGGCTACGACCCGGTGGCGGATTTCACGCCGATCTCGCTGCTGATAGAGGGACCGCTGGCGCTGACGCTGCACCCCTCGGTGCCGGCCACCACCTTGGCGGAGCTGACCGCCTATGCCCGCGCCAACCCCGGGCGCCTCGCCTTCGGCTCCTCCGGCAATGGCGGGGCGTCGCACCGCGCGCTGGAAATCTACAAGGCGCAGGCCGGGCTGGACATCCTGCACGTCCCCT
The DNA here is from genome assembly GCF_047690175.1 of Roseomonas sp. BN140053. Classification (NCBI taxonomy): domain Bacteria; kingdom Pseudomonadati; phylum Pseudomonadota; class Alphaproteobacteria; order Acetobacterales; family Roseomonadaceae; genus Roseomonas; species Roseomonas sp. BN140053. The sequence continues at coordinate 107,602 of NZ_JBLLEB010000011.1, forward strand.
ATCGCGGCGCCGCGCAGTCCAACACCGACCTGCTGGGCGGCAAGATCCAGGGCATGTTCGACACGCTGATCACCGCCACGCCCAACATCCGTTCGGGCGGCGTGCGCGCCCTGGCGGTGACCGGCCGCGAGCGCGCCGCGCTGCTGCCCGAGTTGCCTACCATGGCCGAGGCGGGACTGCCCGGCTACCTGTTCCTGACTTGGCTCGGCCTGCTGGCACCCGCCGGCCTGCCGGTGGAGCTCCGCGACCGGCTGAACCGGGATGTCCGGGCCGTGCTGGCGCGCGACGAGCTGCGGCGCTGGTGCGCGGAGAACGGGCTGGAGCCGGCGGCGTCCTCGCCGGAGGATTTCGCGCGGCACATGGCGGACGAAACGGCCCGCTTCGCCGCCTTCGTGCGCGAAACCGGGATGCGGGCGGAATAGGGGGTGCGAAGCGTGAACACGGCGACGGAGCCGGCGGTGGTGCAGGTGCGCGTGAACGGGCTGGGGTTCCGCTGCCGCCTGGACGGACCGGCTGGCGCGCCCTGGATGGTGTTCAGCAACTCGCTGCTCACGGACCTTTCGGTCTGGGATGCGCAGGTGGCGGCGCTGTCCGGCCGGTTCCGCATCCTGCGCTACGACCAGCGCGGCCATGGCGGCACGGAAGTTCCCGCGAAGCCCGCCACGCTGGACGCGCTGATCGAAGATGCCGCGGCGCTGCTGCGGCATTTCGGCGTGTCCGGCGCCGTGGTGGCCGGGGTTTCCATGGGCGCAGCCACCGCGATCGGGCTGGCGGCGCGGCATCCGGCGCTGGTGTCGGCCGTGGTCGCCTCCGACGGGCAGGTGGCCACCGCGCCGGGCGGGGCCGCGGCTTGGCAGGAGCGGATCGACATGGCGCGGGCGCAGGGCATGCCGGCCTTCGCGGAAGCGACGCTGCGGCGCTGGTTCTCGCCGGCATCCCTGGCCACCGCGAACCCGGCCATCCCTCGCGTCCGCGCCATGGTGCTGGCAACGCCGGAGGCCGGCTTCGTCGCCTGCGCGCGGGCCCTGCAGAACTACGACCTGCGCGAGGACCTGCCGCGGGTGCGGCAACCCGCCCTGCTGGTGGCCGGCGCCACGGACGGCGCCATGCCGCGCAGCATGCGCGAGCTGGCCGCGAGCCTTCCGGATGCGCGCTTCGCGGAAATCCCCGATGCCGGCCACCTGCCCTGCATCGAGGCGCCGGACGCATTCAACCGGGTGCTGCGCGATTTCCTGGCCGCCAAGGTGCGGATGGCAGGGAACCAGGCCGAGATCCCTGCCGTGGGCGGTTCCGGCGATGGTGGCTGAGGGTCCGAGGCGGACGGCTGCCGCCCTGGTCACGGCCGCCCGGCAGCGCTGAACGGCCGTGGGACATGCGGCCCAGGAGGCTGCCGGCGGCGACGATCGGTGTTGCGCTTCCTGCGGCCGGCGCCTGTCACGATGCCTCTGCCGTCGTCATGCCGGGCCAGGGTGGTTCAGGTGGAGGGCAGGGCGCGGGTGGCCGCCGTCACTGCCGCCACGACGTTTCGCACCGTCACGCCGCGGCAGGGGCGGAGCGGGCGAGGACGAACCCGTAGGGAATGGCGGGAGGGGGAGCGGCCGCACCGCCACCCAGGCCGGGGCCGGCGCGGGGCGGCCCCGGGTTCACACCGGGGGCGGCGCTGGCGCCTTGCGCTGGAAGGGATACAGGAACTGCCGCCAGATCCCCTTGGGCAGCGGGTCGCCCACCACGCCGTAATGCTCCGGCCAGCGATCGGGGGGCATGTGGTAGGTGCCGAAAATGCGGTCGATCACCGGCAGGTGGGCGGCGTAGTTGATGTCGATCGCCTCCTTGTCGCTGCCGTGGTGCCAGTGGTGGAACAGCGGCGTGGCCACGAGGTATTTCAGCGGCCCGAATTCCAGCCCGAAATTGGAATGCACCAGCCCGGCCTGGAACCCCGCCCAGACGATGTAGCACAGCAGCGGCGTGTCGCTGGCGCCCAGCACGAAGGCCGGCAGCATCACCGCCGTGCGGGTCACCAGCGGTTCCAGGAAGTGCAGGCGGGAACCGGCCATCCAGTCCATCCGCTCCACGCTGTGGTGCACGGCGTGGAAGCGCCACAGGGCCGGCACCTCGTGCATGGCGCGGTGCGTGGCGTATTCCATCAGGTCGGCCGTCACCAGGATGACGGCGAACTGCACGAGGCCGGGCAGGGAGCGGAACCAGCCCTGCAGGTCCGCATTCACGCTCCAGGAAAACAGCGACGGCACGGCGCGGACGCTGACGAACAGGAAGATGCCGATGGCGAGGTGGTTGAAGATGAAGTAGCGGCTGTCGTGCCAGAAGTCGGGCCGCAGGATCGGCTGGTCGCGCCGGTGCGGCACGATCTTCTCCAGCGCGATAAAGGTGATGGCCGAGGCGAGGAGGTCCAGGATGAACCAGTCCAGGCCGATGAAGCCCGGCGCGTCGTAGCGCGGCCCGACCTGCACCGAACTGCCGCCCAGGTACATGGCCAGGCAGGTCAGCAGCAGCCCCAGCGCGCCGAGGCGTTTCTGCCGGTTCAGGGCAAAGGTCAGCAGGCCGAAGGCGGCCGAGAACACCATGCCCGCCGCCAACAGGGTCCGCAGCACCGACAGGTCGTAGCCGGCCCGCAGGGAGGGCGTGGTCAGGAAGTCGGGGAACATGAAGCACAGCACGGCCAGCACGCTGAGCGTCCCCAGCCCCACCGACAGGTAGCCGCTGATCCGGCCCTCGCCCAGGCGCAGGGGGCGGTTTCTCCCGTCCAGCTTCATGTGCCTCCTCCCGACGCGTGCGAGCGACGTTTTCCCTTATACCGGCGAGCCTCGTTTCGACCCAGAGGAAGCAGGAAACCGGGGAGAGGCATCCCCCGACCCCCTTCTGTTTTCGGAATTCGGGGTGCGCCCGTGGCCAGCGGCGCTCTTTGAACCCCTGAAAAAAGGAGGGGGCCCGGGGGAGTTCACTCCCCCGGCCTTCCCTACCCCGTCAGATCAGGACAGGTGCATCACCGCCTTGCGCGGCCGGGTGTCGTGCTTGATGATCGCCCCGTCCTGCATGATCAGCCGCAGCCGCGCCGGGTCTTCCAGCACCCGGATGTCCTGCAGCGGGTCGCCATCCACCAGCAGCAGGTCGGCCAGCATCCCCGGCCGCAGCCGGCCGACCCGGTCGCCCAGGCCGATGCAGTCCGCCGCGGCACCGGTGCCCGCGACAATCGCCTGCATCGGCGTCATGCCGCCTTCCACCATGTGGCCGAACTCCACCGCGTTGCGATTGTGCTGGAAGGGGCCCAGATCGGTGCCGAGGGCGATCTTCAGCCCCGCCGCCACCGCCTTGGGGAAACTCTCGGCTTGGCGCTCCAGCAGGTCGCGGGCCTTGCGCGCGACGTAGTCGGGCAGGGCGGCCGGGTCCGCCGCCTGGATCGCCAGCACCTTGCGGAACACCGCGAAGGTGGGCACCAGCCAGGTGCCCTGCGCCGCCATGCGCTCGATCTGCGCCTCGGTCAGCGCGGCGCCATGCTCGATGCTGTCCACCCCCGCTTCCAGGGCGATGTCCACGCCCTCGCCGCCATAGGCGTGCACCATGGCCGGCTTGCCGGCAGTGTGGGCGGTATCCACGATGGCGCGCACCTCCTCCCGCGAGAACTGGCACACCAGCGGGCCACCCGTGCGCGAGGAGATGCCGCCGGTGGTGCAGAACTTCACCCAGTCGGCGCCGGCGAAGATCATCTCCCGCGTCTTGCGGCGGCAGGCATCGGGGCCGTCGCAGATGCCGTCGGGCAGATAGGGCAGCTTGGGGAAGTCGCGGTCGATGCCGGCGGGCTCGATGTGGTGGTTGTGGCCGCCGGTCTGGCACAGCAGGTTCACGCTGATCTGCAGGCGCGGCCCCGGAATCATGCCGCGCTCCACTGCCTGCTTCATGCCGGCATCCAGCCCGCCCGCGTCGCGCACGGAGGTGAAGCCGGTGAGCAGCATCTCGTGCAGCGTTTGGGCCACGGTGAGCACGCCCAGGGTGGGCGAGATCTGCGCCCGCTGGCCCCAGCTGCCGCCGATGGCCGCCAGGTGGTCGTGGCAGTCGATCATGCCCGGCATCAGCGTCAGGCCCGCCGCGTCCAGCCGCACCGCGTCGGCCGGGCAGTCCAGCTCGGCCTCCGGCGCCACCGCCGCGATCCGCTGCCCGTCGGTCAGCAGCGCGGAGGGGCGGTCGCCGTGGTCCGTGCCGGTGCCGTCGAGGAGCCGGGCCCCGGCGATGTAATGGCGCTTGCCGCTGTCGGGCATGGGCGGGCTCCTCGCAGGCCGGTGGGTGGTCAGGTATGGCCGTCGGGGCCGGCGTGGTCGTGCTGCTCGCCCAGGGCGTAGTGCCCGGCCATGGTGCCGCCATCCACCAGGAACTGCTGCCCGGTGATCCAGTCCGCCTCGGACGACGCCAGGAACAGCACGGTGCGGGCGACCTCCTCCGTTTCGCCCATGCGGCCGAGCGGGATCATGCGGACGTAGCTGTCGCGATAGGCCAGGGACAGGGTCTGCTCGTCGCGCTGGGCGGGCACGTCGATCAGCCCGGGCGCGACGGCGTTGACGTTGATGCGGTGCTGCGCGAGCTCCATGGCCAGGACCTTGGTGAGCATCACCAGCCCCGCCTTGGAGGCGCAGTGCGCTGCGCCGCGCACGCGCCCCATCATGGCCGAGAGGGAGGAGATGTTGACCATCTTGCCCCCCTGGCCGCGCTCGGTCATGTGCCGCGCGACGTGCTTGGACACCAGGAAGGGGCCGGTCAGCTGCACGTCGACCTGCCGGTCCCATTCCGCGCGGCTCATGTCCACCACCAGCTTGTGCAGCACGACGCCGGCGTTGTTCACCAGGATGTCGATGCCGCCCAGCCGCTCGCGCACCTCCGCCACCATGCGCTCCACCTGCGCCTCGTCCGACACGTCCACGGTGACCGCGATGGCCTGGCCGCCCGCCGCCACCAGCCCGGCGCAGCTGCGCTGCGCGGCTTCGGCGTGGATGTCGGCCACCACCACCGTCGCACCCTCGGCGGCGAAGGCTTCCGCGATGGCGAGGCCGATGCCGTTGCCGGCGCCGGTCACCACCGCGACCTTGCCGGAAAAACGCTGCGGGCGGGCGGGCTGCTCTGCCATCTCGGGGAAACCTCCTGGTGGGTGCGGCGGCGGGCCCGGACGGGCGGCGCGGCGATCGGGCACGGCACGCGGCGCCACCGGGACCGCGCCGATCCGCGGCGTTCCCTGCGGCCGCGGCGCGCGACGCCCCCGGGCGATCGGCCGGTCGCAGTGCCCCGCGCCGCGGAGCCAAGCACGCCGCCGCGCGGGCGGGCAACGGCGAAGAATTCCTCATGGTGCAAGACCGGCCCGCGGCCGCTTCCCCCGCCGGGGGAAGTGTTCGATGCTTTTCCGCATGACGGCATCCGGGACATCCGCATCGCCCGCAGCACCCGCCTGCGCCGGCGACACCCCGCATCGGGACGGTGCGGCATGGTCCTGAACTTCCTGGCGCGGCGCACCCTGGCGCTGGTGCCGCTGCTGTTCGGCATCTCCCTGGTGCTGTTCTCGGTGATCCACCTGGCGCCCGGTGGGCCGCTGGATTTCTACGCCGACAATCCCGGCGTGACGCCCGAGGCGCTGGCGGAGATGAAGGCGGCGCTCGGCCTCGATCAGCCCCTGCCCGTGCAGTACCTCCGCTGGGTGTCCTCCTTCCTGCAGGGCCACTGGGGCTATTCCATCCGCACCTCGCGGCCCGTGCTGCTGGAGATCACCGAGCGCCTGCCCGCGACGCTGCGCCTGGGCGGCACGGCGCTGCTGGTGGCCTTCCTGGTGGCCCTGCCGCTGGGTATCATCTCGGCCGTGAAGCGCTACAGCACGCTGGACTACGTGCTGACGGTGATCAGCTTCTCCGGCATCGCGCTGCCGGTGTTCTGGCTGGGCATGATGCTGCAGCTGGTTTTCGCCGTGACGCTGCGTTGGCTGCCCTCGGGCGGGTCCGAGACCATCGGCGACGGCTCCTTCACCGACCGGCTGCTGTACATGGTGATGCCGGTCTCCATCCTGGCCTTCGCCACCATCGCCAAATGGGCGCGCTACATGCGGGCCAGCATGATCGAGGTGATGCGGCAGGACTATATCCGCACCGCCCGGGCCAAGGGGCAGTCGCCGCGGGGCGTGGTGGTGCGCCACGCGCTGCGCAACGCCCTGCTGCCCTTCGTCACGGTGGTGGCGCTGGACCTGGTGAACATCTTCACCGGCACGGTGATCACCGAGGCGGTGTTCACCTGGCCGGGGATCGGCAGCCTGTTCATCCAGTCCATGAACGCGCGCGACTATCCCGTGCTGATGGGCATCATGATGATCGGCTCGCTGACCCTGGTGCTGGGCAACCTGCTCGCCGACCTCGCCTACAGCCTGATCGACCCGCGCATCCAGCTGCGCTGAACCGGCGGTCTCAGACGAACGGCTCGGGGTCCAGGAAGCGGCGCAGCACGTTGCCGGTGAGGCGGGCGAGGGGACTGCCGTAGCCGTCCACCGGCAGGCTGCCCGCGAAGGTCATGGAGCCCACGGAGAACACCGCCCCGCCGGCCGGCGTTTCGAAGAACAGCATGTCGGCGCAGGACCAGTCCTCCTGCGCCTTGGGCAGCCGCGTCGCGAGCCGGTCCTCGTTGACGATGTGGTAGTCCGGGTGGATCACCACGCCCTTGGCCACCACCAGCGTGTGCGGCGGGGTGCCGAGGCGGGGATCGACGCTGTCCAGCTCGAAGCCCACTGCGCCGCCGCCCATGAAGCCGCGCTCGCCGAATTCCTGCCCCGGCGCGGCGTCCAGCCCCGCCGTCATGAAGGCCACGCGGGGATCGCGGATCGCCGGGGTGAAACGGTAAGGGAAGCCGAGCTGCCTCCCCTGCGCGGAGAAGCCGTTGCCCACCAGCCGGTGCGCCGGGCGGCCGATGCGCCGCCACAGCCCGCCGAAGCCGCCGCCGAAGGCGTGGTGGTTCTCGCCGGGCTCGGTGGCCCAGACGCGGATGCCGCCCTCGGCCCGGCGGATTTCCAGCGCGTCCGGCTCGGCTTCCGAGGGTTCGGCGCGCCAGTAGAAGCCGTTGCCGCCCAGGTACATCAGCCGCCCGCCGGCTTCGAGATAGCCTTCCACGGCGTCCATCATCCGCGCCGACAGGTATTCCGGGTGCTGGGCGGCGATCACCGTGCGATAGGGGGCGAGCAGCGCGCCGCCCTCCTCGTGCAGGTCGTGGTCGGTGATCACGTCGTGCTCGACGCCGAGATGGATCAGCCAGCGCAGGATGTAGCTGTCGCTGCAGATACGCGAGGTGCCGGACGCGTTCTCCCCGGGGTCCAGCATCACGATCTGCCGCGGCCGGGTGTCCAGCATCGGCCGCAGCATGGTGGCGAAGGCCACGCCGGAACCGTCGGAATGCGAGTTGTACATCGACAGGCCGAATTGCGGGTTGCCGTCCGGCGTTTCCGTCAGCGCCCCCCAGGCTTCCGCCCGCGCGCGGATCTCGGCGCCGCGGCCGGGTAGGGCGTGGTTGCCGTAGACTTGGTAGGTATAGGTCGGCACCAGGAAGGCCAGAGCCGCCCGGGGCGTTACCGGGCGGACGAAGAAGGGGATCATGTCCTCCCCCGCGCCGTTGCGGATGCGGGCGGCGTAGAAGCCGCTCGGCCAGTCAGCCGGGATGTCCAGGGCGAAGCTTTCTTCCCAGCCGAGATTCCCCAGGTCGTCGTCGTGGAAGTGCACGGCGCCGTACTGGTCCGGCGCCAGGGTCCAGTCGTGCACCTCGCCGGTCCAGGACGCGCCCGTCACGGCCCGTGCCGGCAGGTTGTGCAGCCGGACCGGCACGCCGCCCGGCCGCAACTCGGGGATGTGGTTGCCGGGGATGTCGCGCGACGCGTTCCAGCAGAACAGGAGGTCGGGGTTGCCGGGATAGGGCAGGGCACCGCGCTGCCGTTCCAGCACGGCCTCCAGCCCGGTGCGGGGTTGCCACAGGCAGGGACGTTCCAGCTTGCCGTTGAAGCAGTCCGCGACGGGACCGCCGGCGTCCCGCGGCGGCGCGGCGGCCAGGATGACGTCGCAGGGACCGGTCGGACGGGACGCCGGAGCTGCGGCGCTGGCCTCCCCCGCATCCACGATCGTGCCGTAGGGCCGCCGCGGCCGCTGCACGACGCGCAGCCCCGCCACCGGGTCGAAGCTGGCGGCGATGTCGTACCAGCAGCGTTCCAGCATCGGCACCGGCACGGCGGCGCGCGTCACCGTGCCGTCGGGTCCAGAGAATTCCAGGCAGGCGCCCCCGGCCGCATCGATGCCGAGCCCGAGCCGCCAACCCTCGCCGGCCAGGGACACGAGGCCCTGCTTCCCCTTGCGGGGCGTGGTGGGCCAGAGCGTCACGGCGAGGATCACGCCCTCCGCCAGCGCCAGCGGCACCCGCCGCGCCATGCCGTAGCTGCCGGGATGGGCGGGCTGGAACCGGCCGTCCCGCTCGCCGTCCAGCGACGAGGGCATGGCGATCTCCTCGTAGCCCGGCCCGTGCGGGTTGGGGTCGGCGCAGAGCAGGCGCACGAAGCGCAGGTCGAAGGCGCGGCCGTCGGCACTGCTGACCATGAAGCTCAGTCGGGCACCTGGCTTTACGCTCCAGCGGTCGCAGTAGCCGGTAAGGGGGTGCATGCTGTCTCCTGCGCCTTCGCGGGGCGCGCGCCGGCGCGGCCGGACGGGTTGGCTGCGACAAGGTAGCGCGCCCCGTTCCCGGGTCCGGAACTTCCTCTCTCATATCGTGCAAGGCCGGGGGCTTCGGCTTGTCGCGGCGTTTCGCCCGCCCCTATCGTGGTCGTGAGAACGGGCGCTCCGGGCTGGCGCGCCTCGGCGCTGCAGCGGCGGAAGGTGAAGCCTCATGGATCCTCGTTCCAACGACATGTCGCGGCCGGCGACGGCGATCGGGCGGCGCATCCTCTGGCAGGGGGCGCTGGGCCTCGGCGCCGCCGGGCTGCTGCGGTTCAACCCGGCACTGGCGCAGGGCGCGCGGCGCGGTGGCACGCTGACGGTGGCGCTGCCCTATGACAGCGATACGCTCAACCCCTACGCCACGGGCTTCCTGGGCGACGTGCAGGCGACCGTGCTGGAAGGGCTGATCGCGCCCAACGAGAAGACGGAATACGTCCCGGTCCTGGCGCTGCAGGTGCCCACCGTGGAGAACGGGTTGATCAAGCTGTCGCCGGACGGGCAGCGCATGTCCATCACCTACAAGCTGCGCCCGGACGTGAAGTGGCATGACGGCCACCCCTTCACCTCGGCCGACGTGCGCTTTACCTGGGAAGCCATCAAGGACCCCAACTTCATCGGCGAGTCCAAGGACGGCACGCAGGACGTGGAATCCGTGGACACGCCGGACCCGCTGACGGCGGTGGTGAACTACAACACGGTGACCCCGACCTTTCCCTCCGCCCTGTTCTCCATCGGCATCCTGCCCGAGCACATCCTGAAAGGGCAGGACCTCAACTCCAGCCCCTGGGCGGACAAGCCCGTGGGCACCGGCCCCTTCGTGGTGAAGGAGTTCCGGCGCGGGCAGCACGTGATCGTGGAGCGCAACCCGAACTACTGGCGCAAGGACGAGGCGGGCAATCCGTTGCCCTATCTCGACCGTATCATCTTCAAGCCGATGCCCGACCAGAACGCGATGGTGACGCAGCTCAAGGCCGGGGAGGTGCAGTTCGCCTACACCGTGCCCTATCCGCAGGCGCCGCAGATCGCCGCCCTGCCGAACATGGAGATCATCCAGAACCGCTTCCTGTCTTGGCAGTACCTGGCTTTCAACTTCCGCAACGAGATCCTGCGCGAGCTGCCGGTGCGGCAGGCCGTGGCGCACGCGATCAACAAGCAGGCCATCGCCCGCGCGCTGGGCGGCTATCCCTTCCCGGTAAAGTCGGTGGTGGTGCCGGCATTCCCCTATTACGACCCGGACGCCCCCGATCATCCCTTCGATGCCGCCCGGGCGCGGGCCGTGCTGGACGCGGCGGGCTTCGTCCCCGGCCGCGACGGCGTGCGCGCCAAGGGTGGCCAGCGGCTGAGCTTCCGCATCGTCTGCCAGGCCGGCCTGACCGCCGACGAACTGGCCGAGCAGGTGATGATCGCCAACCTCAAGGCGGTGGGCATCGAGGCGATCCCCGACAACAAGGGCGGCGTGGCCTTCCGCGAGGCGCGCTACAAGGGTGGCTACGACCTGCTCTACGGCCGCTGGCTGACCTCGGCCAGCCCGAACTACAGCGTGTTCTATCGCTCCAACGGTCCCAACAACGGCATGGGCTATAACAACCCCGAGCTGGACGCGGTGCTGGACAAGGTCGAGCACACGCTGGACGAGGCGGAGCGCAAGACGCTGTTCAAGGAGATGCAGCGCATCATGGGCACCGACCTGCCCGTCGTGCCGATCACCAGCAATGTCAACCTGATCGCGGTGACCAAGAAGCTGAAGAACTTCGTGTCCAACCCCACCAACCGCACCAACTTCATCGACACCAGCCGCTGGTACCTGGAGCCCTGAGATCGCCGCCCGTCCCATGATCGCCGGCGTGGTGCTAGCGCCGCCGCGGCCGCAAAGCCTGCCGCGGCGCATCTGGCAGCGCTTCCGGCGCAACCGCCTGGCGGTGGCGAGCCTGGGCTTCCTGGTGGTGCTAGCCTTGCTGGTGGGCTTCTCGCCCTTCCTGGCACCTTACGACTTCGACGCGCAGGACATCGAGCTGTTCGGACAGCCCGGCCCGCCCACGGCGGAACACTGGCTGGGCACCGACCAGCTCGGCCGCGACGCGCTGTCGCGCCTGCTCTATGGCGGGCGGGTGTCGCTGGCAGTGGGGCTGGCCTCCGCGCTGGTGGCCACGGCGCTGGGAACGCTGGTGGGGGCGGTGTCGGGCTTCTACCGGGGCTGGGTGGACACGGTGCTGATGCGCGGCACCGACGTGGTGCTGTCCATCCCGGCGCTGCCGCTGATCCTGCTGATCGCCGGGCTGATCCGGCCCACCATGCCGGTGCTGATCGTGATCATCGGCGCGCTGGGCTGGATGAGCACGGCCCGGCTGGTGCGCGGCCAGTTCCTCAGCCTGCGGGAGCGGGAGTTCGTGGAAGCCGCCCGCGCCCTGGGCGGCACCGACCGGCGGCTGATCTGGCGGCACATCCTGCCCAATGCCGTGGCGCCGATCACCGTGTCGGCGACGCTGACGGTGGGGCAGGCGATCCTGCTGGAATCCGCCATGTCCTTTTTCGGCTTCGGCGTGCAGCCGCCGACGCCGACCTGGGGCAACCTGCTGAACGAGGCCAGCCAGTGGCTGGACAGCGCGCCCTGGCTGGCGATCCCGCCGGGGCTGATGATCTTTCTCACCGTGCTGGCGGTGAACTCGCTGGGCGACGGGTTGCGCGACGCGGTGGACGCCCGGGCCTGAGGGCAGCACCCTTGGCCCGGGAGGGAGAAGGAATTCTCCCTCCCGTACCCTCCTTCATCTTCTTTCGGGAACTGCCGGGTCTGGGTGGACACCTTCGCCGCCCTGCGGCCCAGGAAATTCCGATCTATGCAGTGCGCGCTGGTGCCGTAGTCGCCGGAGGGCATAGCCCTCCGGCGCGACCGACGTTCCAGCCCTGACCGCGGCAGCGTCCCGAAAAAAGATGAGGGGGAGGGTCCGGGAGGGGGAGAATTCCTTCTCCCCTTCCCGGGACGCGCCCCACCGGATCAGGACACGTCGTCGCGGATGCAGGCCTTGAAGTGGCCGGGCGCCACTTCCGCCAGGGGCGGCACGACCTCCGCGCAGGCTGGGATGACGTGCGGGCAGCGGGTGCGGAACACGCAGCCGGAGGGCGGGTTCAGCGGGCTGGGGATGTCGCCGCGCAGCACGATGCGCTCCCGCTTCGCCAGCGGGTCCGGCGTGGGGGCGGCGGAAAGCAGCGCCGCGGTATAGGGGTGGCGCGGGTTGCCGTAGAGCGCCTCGCTCGGCGCCATCTCCATGATGCGGCCGAGATACATCACGATCACTCGGTTGGCGATGTGCTCCACCACGGCGAGGTCGTGGGCGATGAACAGCATCGCCAGTCCCAGCTGTTCCTGCAGGTCCTGCAGCAGGTTGATGACCTGCGCCTGCACCGACACGTCCAGGGCGGAAACCGGCTCGTCCGCCACCACCAAGCTGGGCTCCACGGCCAGGGCACGGGCGATGCCGATGCGCTGCCGTTGGCCGCCGGAAAATTCGTGCGGGTAGCGGCCCATCGCCTCGGGCGGCAGGCCGACGCGGTCCAGCAGGGCGGCCACGTGCTCCGTGCGCTCCCGCCCGCGGGCGAGGCCGTGGATGTCGAAGGCCTCGCCCACGATGGCGCCCACGGTCATGCAAGGGTTCAGGCTGCCGAGCGGGTCCTGGAAGATGATCTGCATGCGCCGGCGCAGGCCGCGCAGCGTGTCGGCATCCGCGGCCAGCAGGTCGGTGCCGTTGAAGTGCAGGCTGCCGGCAGTGGGCTCGATCAGTCGCAGCACCATGCGGCCCACCGTGGTCTTACCCGAGCCGGATTCCCCCACCAGCCCCACCACCTCGCCTGCACTGACGGAGAAGCTGACCTCCTCCACCGCGCGCACCAGCCCGCCGCGGTTCCAGAATCCCCCGCCGCCCACGGGGAAGTGCTTGCGCAGGCCGCGCACCTCCAGCAGCGGCGCGGTCATGCCGGCAGTTCCCGCCAGCGCAGGCAGCGCGTCAGGTGTTCGTCGCCGCAGGCTTCCAGCTCCGGCAGGGCAGCGTCGCATTCGGCCACGCGATGGGCGCAGCGCGGCGCGAAGGGGCATCCCGGCGGCAGGCGGAAGGGGCTGGGCACGCTGCCGGGAATGGCGGCCAGCCGTTCCCGGCGCCCGGCCCGGCGGCCTTCCAGGCGCGGCAGGCTGGCCAGCAGGCCGCGCGTGTAGGGGTGCTTCGGCCGTTGGAAGATCTCCACCACCCCGCCCTGTTCCAGCACCCGGCCGGCATACATCACCACCACCCGCTGCGCGACCTCCGCCACCACGCCGAGGTTGTGGGTGATGAACAGGATGCCCATGCCTTCCTCGGCCTGCAGGCGGCGCAGCAGCGCCAGCACCTGGGCCTGCACGGTGACGTCCAGCGCGGTGGTCGGCTCGTCCGCGATCAGCAGGGCCGGGTTGCAGGCCAGGGCCATGGCGATCACCACGCGCTGCCGCATGCCGCCGGACATCTGGTGCGGGTAGTCCAGCATTCGCCGCGCCGGGTCGGGGATATCCACCCGGCGCAGCAGCTCCTGCGCGCGGGCGGCGGCGGCGCGCTGGCCGATCCGCTCGTGCAGGGTGATGGCCTCGATGATCTGGTCGCCGACCCGCTGCACGGGGTTCAGGCTGGTCATCGGCTCCTGGAAGATCATGGCGACGTCGTTGCCGCGGATGCGCCGCAGCGCGGGCTCCGGCAGCCGGGCCAGGTCCACCACCTGCCCGTCCTTGCCGCGCAGCAGGATCTCGCCGGCGGTGATGCGGCCGGGGGGCGAGGGTACCAGCCCCATGATCGACAGGCTGGTGACCGACTTGCCGGAGCCGCTCTCGCCCACCACGGCCAGGGTTTCGCCGCGGCGCACGGCGAAGCTGACGCCGTCCACGGGATGGATCGCGCCGCCTTCCACGGCGAAGCTGGTGCGCAGTCCGCGCAGGTCCAGCAGGTCGGTGACGGCAGGGGAGGTCACGACGCGCTCAACCGGCCGCCGTCACGGCAGGGCCTTGCCGATGGCGGCGACGTAGCGCTCCATCTCGTCCAGGTTGCCGAAGCCCAGCGGCCGGCGGCCTTCCTCGATCTCGTAGATCATCTGACAGAGCTTGGTGTTCAGGCGCGTGTCGGCGCCGGTGGCGTCGCCGTAGGCGACCAGCTTGCCCTGCATCGCCTCCACCTCCGACTTGCGCTTGCGGTACACGATGTCCCACCACATGCCGGAACCCTGCTTGCGGAAGCGGTGCTCGGTCGGCTTCTGGTCCTTGCGCAGCAGCCAGATGGCCTTGTTGATGTTGTCCAGCAGACGGCGCGTGTCGGCGGGGGTTTCGGGCTGATAGACAGCGGGGTCGAAGAAGTCGAAGGGCTGCAGCGTGATGCCGTTGGCCGCGGCGATGCCCACGCCTTCCCGCACGATGGCGCCGGCGACCCGGGCGTAGCGTTCCACTCCCAGCGTGTCGTGGATCGGCGCGTCCACCAGGGCGGTGAAGACGATCTGGCCGAAATACACCTCCTTGGCCCAGATCTGCCCCCAGATGTTGTCGGATAGCTGCACGGTGGTCAGGCTTGCCAGCATGGCCGTCAGCGCGCGCAGCCGCGGCGTGTCGCGGCCGTCCATCTCGCCAAGCTGGATCGGTCCCTCATGCACGAATTCCAGGTGGCCCGGGTCCACCAGCGCGCCGCCGTAGTTCGGGATGGAGCCGATCACCCGCTCCATGCCGCCCAGGCCGTGCCGCGTCAGCGCCTCGGCGATCAGGGGCTCGTTGAAACCGTTCTGGAAGGAGACGATGAAGCCGTCCGGGGCGAGGCGCGGCAGCACCAGTTCCAGGGCTTCCGCCGTGTGCTGCGACTTGGTAGCGATCAGCACCGCTTCCAGCGGGCCTTCCAGCCGGTCGGGCGTTACGGCGGCGACGGGGATGCGCATCTCGCCGCGGATGCCATCGATGAAGAGCCCGTCGCGGTTCATGGCCGCCACGTGCTCCGCCCAGCGGTCCACCAGCAGCACCTCGTGCCCGGCCTGCGTCATGTAGGCGCCGGCCAAGCCGCCGATCGCGCCGGCCCCGATGATCGTCACCCGCATGGCCTGCCACCCCGATCCTGCGCCCACCATCCGGGTGGGAGCCCGGTGTCACCGGCCACGCCGGGAACCGCACCCCTGCCATCCCTGGGACGGCGAACACATCACGCGGCCGGACGGGGCACAATCCGGCAAGCCGGGCGCGGGAGGAGATTGTCTCTCACCCCGTGCAAGACTGGGGCGGGGCAACCCCCGACACTTCCTGCCCGGGCCCTAGGGAGCGGCCCGGAACTGCCGCCCGGTCTTGAGGTGGGCGGCGTGGCCGTGCAGGACTGTGCGCACCCAGTCCGAACGGCGCCGCGGCGCCCAGCCTGCCAGGAGTGTTGCCATGACCGTCGCGAGCACCGTTTTCATCACCTCTCCCCTGGAGCCCGAACACGTGGAACGCATCCGCGCGGTGGACCCCCGGATCGAGGTGATCTTCGAGCCGGAGCTGCTGCCGGAAACGCGCTACATCGCCGACCACAAGGGCAAGCCGATCACCCGCACGGGCGAGGCGCTGGCGCGCTGGCAGGCCGGGATCGCGCGCGCCGACATCCTGTGGGACCTGCCGGCGGCGGAGGACCTCGCGCGGGCGGAGCGGCTGCGCTGGGTGCAGACCACCAGCACCGGCGTCGGCCAGGCGGTGGCCAGGCTCGGGCTGCGCGAGAAGGGCGTGATCGTCACCACGGCCCGCGGCGTGCACGCGCGGCCGCTGGCAGAATTCGTGTTCATGGCGCTGCTGGCGCATTTCCGCGGGCTCCGGCACCTGGAGGAGGAGCAGCGCGCCCGCCGCTGGGAGCGCGTGTGCAACGAGGAGATCGCCGGCCGCACCCTGGTGCTGCTGGGCGCGGGCGACCTGGCGCGCGGCTGCGCCCGGGTGGCCAAGGCGCTGGACATGCGCGTGGTGGCGGTGGCGCGCGATGCCGGCAAGCCGCGGGCGCAGGCGGAGCTGTTCGACGCCGTGATGCCCGTGGCGCAGCTGCACGAGGCCCTGGCCGCGGCGGATGCCTTCGTGGTCACCGTGCCGCACACCGCGGAAACGGAAGGGCTGGTGGATGCGGCGGCCTTCGCGGCGATGCGGCCGGGCATCGCCTTCGTCAACATCGGCCGCGGCCAGGTGGTGGACGAGGCCGCGCTGATCGCCGCGCTGCGCGAGGGCCGCGTCGGCTACGCGGCGCTGGATGTCGCCCTGGTGGAGCCGCTGCCCGCCGAGAGCCCGCTCTGGTCCATGCCCAACGTGCTGATCAGCCCGCATTCCGCCAGCACGGTGCGCGGCGAGAATGCCCGGATCACCGAGGTATTCTGCGGCAACCTGCGCTGCTGGCTGGACGGTCGGCCCGAGGCGATGCGCAACCGGCTGGACCCCGCGCTGCTGTACTGAGCGCCGCCGCGGCCGGCCGGGTCAGCCGGCCGGCCCGGCATCCAGTGCTGCGGCGATCTCGCGGGCCGTGCTGCGCATCTCCGCCAGCACGCGCTCCATCGAGCCGGAGCCAAGGCTGGGCCCGACCACGCCGAGCGCCAGGGTCGGCATGCCCGTGCAGGCGGGCAGCACCATGCCCAGGGCGCTGGTGCCGGGGCGGAAGAAGCTTTCCGTGACGGCGAAGCCGTTGCTCCGGGCCTGGGCCAGGCGGCCGCGCAGGATGGCGGAGGTGTTGCGGCCGAAGCGGCGGTACTGCTTCTCGTTGGACAGCAGGATGGCCTCGGCCTCCTCCGGCGGCATGGCGGCCAGCAGGGCGATCCCGCCGGCGCCGATCCCGATCGGCAACCGCGTGCCGACGGTGCCGTGCAGCTTGTCCACCGGCTCCGGCGACTGGATGCGGTTCAGGTACACCGTTTCGCCGGAACTGCGCAGGTTGAGGATGGCGACCGCTTCGATCCGGGCGGCCAGGCGTTCGAGCGGCAGCTGCGCCCGGCGGTTCTCGCCGAACAGGCTTTCCGCGGCGAGGCCGAGCTCGAACACGCGCCGGCCGAGCCGGTAGCGCTTCCGCTCATCCTTCTGCAGGAAGTTCTCGGCCACCATGCAGGCCATCATGCGGTGCGCCGTGGAGGGGTCGAGGCCGGTGCGGCCGACCACCTCGGTGAGGCGCAAACCGTCCTCTCCCGCGCTCGCGAGCTCGGACATCAGGCGCAGGGCCTTTCTCAGGCTGCCCGTCCCTGGGCCCGCAGGCACCGCGCCGTGCCGCCGCTCCACCGGTGTTGCCGCGCGCGAACCTGCCATCTCCCGCCCTGTCGAACCGTGTTGCCCGTCCGAATGCCTGCAAGATCCGGACCGGGAAGGAAGAGTGTGGCGCGGCAACGTGGCTCGCAAGCACGGGTTCATGGGCGGCCGGGGTCGACACGGCCGGAGAACGCGAACGGCCGCGGCGCTGGCCGCCCGCTATTCCGCCGCGGTGTCCTGCAGCTCCGCCGCGGCATCCTCGCGCATCAGTTTTTCCAGCACGCGCCGGTAGCGCACCGGGCCCGCATCGATGGACAGCATGACCGGGCGCAGGGGTGCGCGCGCGGCATCCATCGCCCGCTGCTGCGCCTCGATCACCGGCGCATCCTGTTCCTCGAAGGCGAAGCGACGGGTCCTGGTGAGGTGGTCGCGGATCTGCGCGTTCACCTCGTCGCCGTCGGTGAGCACGTTCCAGCGGACCGCCGCGAAATGGTAGTGCGTCGTGCGGTCGGTTTCCGGCGTCAGGATATGCGCGCCGAAGAAGCCGGTGCCGCTTTCCGGGGCAGCGCCGGTTTCGCAAACGCCGACATCCACCATCAGGCAGCCGGGCACGTCCCAGCGGATGGAGTTCCACTTCTGCCCGCGCTCCACCGGATGCGGCAGCAGCGGCTTGAACATGCCCAGCGCCGGGGTTTCCGTGGCGGAGCGCCGGACGATGATGGTGTTGCCCTCCTGCTCCACGCTCACCTCCGCCGCGACGGTTTCCTGGCTGCCCAGGATGCCCTCGTGCACGTAGGTGGTGTGGCTGAGGTCGAGCAGGTTGTCCGTGATCAGCTCGTAGTTCGCCGCCATCCGCAGGTAGTCGCGCTTGGACACGTGCAGCGGATCGGCGCGGTCGAAGCAGCCGTAGTCCGGGATCAGCTCCGGCTTGGGTGCTGCGAAGCCCATCCAGATCCACAGCATGGAATGCTTCTCCACCACCGGGAAGGAGCGCACGCGGGCGGCCGACGGGATGGTGCCGTTACCGTGCGGGTTGCGCACGCAGGCGCCGTCGGGGGCGAATTCCAGCCCGTGATAGGGGCACATGATCCGATCGCCGGGCAGGATCTTGCCCATGCTCAGCGGGGCGAAGCGGTGCGGGCACAGGTCGGCCAGGGCCGCGACGCCGCCATCCTCGCGGCGAAAGAAGACCAGCGGCTCGTTGCAGATGGTGCGGGCCTTGGGCGTCCCGGCCGGCAGGTCCTCCGACCACATCGCGACGTACCAGGTGTTGCGCAGAAAGGAGGCGCGCGGAACGACGAGGGAGGCGGGGTCCCGCTGCGGCGACCTGGCTGCAATCTCCGGCATGCTGCGACGTCCTCTTCCCTGGTGTTCTTGTTGTGCCGGGCGAAGTTCCGCGCCGCCCGTGCGGCCCCGTCGCTGCCGGGGGTAGGGCGCCCGAGCGATCCTTGACTTGACATCTATTCTACCGGGCGATTTCCTCGTGGACAACAAGAAGCCGTTTGATGGCTGGAGGAAGCGGAGTGAAACGCAGGCCGTTGCTGCTCGGCGTCGTGGCCGCTTCGGCCGCGCGCGGGAATGCCGCCCTTGCCCAGCGCGTGGCGGCCGACTACCCGAACCGGCCGGTCCGGGTCATCGTTCCCTATCCGCCCGGCGGCACCACGGATGCGATCGCGCGCATCGTGGCCGAACGCATGTCCGCGGCCTGGGGCAAGCCGCTGGTGATCGAGAACCGGGCAGGGGCCGGGGCGAATATCGGCGCCAAGGCCGCGGCGATGGCAGAGCCGGACGGCTACACGCTGATGGCGAGCGCGCCCGGGCCCCTGGCGGTGAACGCCACGCTGTACCGCAGCCTGAACTACGACCCCGCCGCCTTCGCGCCGATCTCGCTGCTCGCCACGATGCCCAACGGGCTGGTGGTCCGCCCGGGCCTGGCCAATGCCTCGGTGCGTGAGCTGATCGCGATGGCGCAGAGCAAGCCGAACGGCATGAGCTACGCGTCCCAGGGCAATGGCTCGACCTCCCACCTGACCGCGCACATGTTCCAGATGCGCACGGGCGCCCGGATGGTCCACGTGCCCTACAGCGGCACCGCGCCCGCGCTGGCCGACATCATGAGCGACCGGGCCGACCTGATGTTCGACAACGTCACCTCCTCCGTCGCGCAGCACCGGGCCGGCAACGTGCGGATCCTGGGGATCGCGGCGGAGGGGCGGGTCGCCGGGCTGCCCGAGATCCCCACGCTCGGGGAGGCGGGCCTGCCCGACTTCCTGGCGAGCACCTGGGTGGCCTTCGTGGCCCCCGGCGGCACCCCGAACGCCGTGATCAAGGCGGTCCAGCACGCCGCGGCCGAGGCGGTGCGGCAGGAAGGAGTGGTGCGCAAGTTCACGGAACTGGCCGCGCAACCCGTCGGCGGCACGGCGGCCGAGCTTGCCCGCTTCCTGCGAGCCGAAACCGCCAAGTGGAGCGAGGTCATCCGGTCCGCCGGCGTGGCCATCGAGTGATCCTGCAACCCCTGCCGCGACGTCCCCGGGCTGCCGCCGGGGCGTGCGGCGCAGGGCCACTGCTTCAGAGCCGGGCGGAAAGCCGCGCCGCGCCCTCCAGCACCAGTGGCAGCAGGTCGCGCCCCAGCTCGGCGAGGCTGCGCCGGCTGGGGGCCGTGCTGACGGCCATGGCCGCGACCACCGCGCCGGACAGGTCCCGCACCGGCACGGCGGCGGACAGCAGGCCCAGCTCCAGCTCCTCGTCGCACAGGGCAAAGCCGGATTGCCGCGCCTCCTCGATCCGCGCCAGCACCGCGGCGGGCGCGACCGCCGTTCGCAGCGTGAGCGCGCGGAACTCGATGCCCTGCAACCGGGCTGCCGCGGCCTCGGCCGGCAGCCCGGACAGCAGCACGCGGCCGGTGGCAGAACACCAGGCCGGCAGCCGGGAGCCGACGCCGGGACCCACCGACACCATCCGCTGCGGCGCGGCCCGGGCCACGAACACCGTTTCCGCCCCGTCCAGGATCGCGAGGGAGACCGCTTCCCCGGTCGCCGCCTGCACCGCTTCCAGCACCGGCTGTGCGAGGCGCGGCAGCGGCGTGGCGGACAGGAACGCGTAGCCCAGGCGCAGCATCCGCGGCTGCGGAGTGAAGTGCCGCCCATCCTGCGCGACGTAGCCGAGTTCCAGCAGGGTCAGCAGGCAACGGCGGGCCGCCGGGCGGGACAGGCCGGCCCGGCGCGCCGCTTCCGCCAGGGTAAGCTGCGCCGTGCCCGCGCCGAAACATTCCAGGATGGCGAGGCCCTTCGCCAGCCCGGCCATCGCTTCCCGGCGTTCGCCATCGGCCATCGAGAAACCCCCTGTGGCCGGGCGGAGCGCGTGTTGACGCCTGGCGACCCGCGGGGCAAAAGTTCGCAAATCAAGAGTATTGTTCGGTATCCGAACACAACGCGGGCGGTCAAGCCCGGATGGGAAGGAAACCTGCCCGTGGACAGCATCGCGCGCCGCCGGATGTTCCTGCTGCCCCTGGCGGCGTCCCTGCCGGCGCGGGCGGCCCTGGCGCAGCCCGCGGCCGGGCCGTTTCCGTCCCGGCCCGTGCGCGTGGTGGTGCCCTTTCCCGCCGGCGGGTCCAACGACATCTCGGCCCGGATCGCGGCGGATCACCTGCGGCCGATCTGGGGCCAGCCGGTGGTGGTGGAGAACATCTCGGGAGCCGGCGGCAATATCGGCGCCGCGGCCGTCGCCCGGGCGGAGCCGGACGGGCACACGCTGCTGGTCACGCCGGCCGGACCGCTCTCGATCAACCAGTTCCTGTTCCGCAACCTCGGCTACGACCCCGAGGGCTTCGTGCCCGTGACGGTGCTGTGCAAGACGCCCAACGTCGCCATCGTTTCGCCCGCCAGCGGCATCCGTACCCTGGGCGAGCTGATCGCGCGGGCCAAGGAACGGCCGGACAGCATGACCTTCGCGTCCCAGGGCGTGGGCACCACTTCCCACCTCACCGGGGCGCTGTTCCAGGACCTGACGGGCACCAAGCTGGTCCATGTTCCCTATCGCGGCGAGGCGCCGGCCCTGACCGACATCGTCGGTGGCCGGGTGGACATGATCTTCTCCAACGTCACCGGCGCCCTGGCGCAGCACCAGGCGGGGCGCGTCCGCATGATCGTGGTGGCCGACACCGAGCGCGCCCCGGAAATCCCGGACGTGCCGACCGCGGCCGAGGCCGGCTTGCCGGAGTTCCAGTCTTACGCCTGGTTCGGGGCCGCGGCGCCGCCGGGGACGCCGGCCGCGGCCGTGTCGCGCATCGCCGCGGGCTTCGCACAGGTGTTGCGCGACCCCGAGGTGCAGCGCCGCTTCCGCGAGCTGGGCGCCACCACGGTGGGCGGCACGCCGGAGGAAACCGCCGCCTTCGTGGTGGCTGAGCGCGCCCGCTGGGGCGCCCTGGTCCGCCGCGCCAACGTGTCCGTCGAATAAAGCACGGGAGAGCCTCCGCCATGCCCGACCACAACCTGCCCGGCCCGGCCGCCCTGCTCACGCCGCCCCCCGAAGTTTCCTGGCCGGAAGGGCTGACCCGCGTCCCCTACTGGGTGTTCCAGCGCGACGACGTGGCCGCGCTGGAACAGACCCACGTGTTCCGCGGCGATACCTGGAACTACCTTTGCCTGGAAGCCGAGATCCGCGAGCCCGGCGACTACCGCGCCACCACCCTGGGCGGCGTGCCGATCCTGGCGGTGCGCGACCACGACGGTGAGATCTACGCCTTCGAGAACCGCTGCGTGCACCGCGGCGCGCTGATCGCGCTGGAGGATTTCGGCAAGACGCGGGAGTTCACCTGCGTCTACCACGCCTGGAGCTACGACCTGCAGGGCAACCTCAAGGGCGTGGCCTTCAAGGACGGCATCAACGGCCAGGGCGGCATGCCCGAGTGCTTTCGCATGGGCGACCATTCCCCGCGCAAGCTGCGCACGGCGGTGGTGCACGGGCTGGTCTTCGCGTCCGCCTCCGACACCGTGCCGCCAATCGAGGAATACCTGGGCGAGGAGATCCTGGACCGGATCGACCGCGTGCTGGGCGGGCGCGAGGTGGAGGTGATCGGCCGCTTCACCCAGGCGCTGCCCAACAACTGGAAGCTCTACGTGGAGAACGTGCGCGACAGCTACCATGCCTCGCTGCTGCACCTGTTCTTCACCACCTTCGAGCTGAACAAGCTGAACATGAAGGGCGGGCTGATCGTCTCGGAATCCGGCGGCAACCACGTGTCCTTTTCCGCCATCGACCGCGAGGCGGAAGCCAAGGCCAAGGCGGCCAGCGACTACGCCGCGCAGAACATCCGCTCGGAAAGCGACTACCGCCTGAAGGACCCCAGCGTACTGGAAGGCCAGGACGAGTTCGGCGACGGCGTGACGCTGCAGATCCTCTCGGTGTTTCCCGGCTTCGTGCTGCAGCAGATCCAGAACGCGCTGGCGATCCGCCAGGTGGTGCCGCGCGGCGTGGGCCGCACGGACCTGCACTGGACCTATATCGGCTTCAAGGACGACACGCCGGCGCTGCGCAAGATGCGGCTCAAGCAGGGCAACCTCGTGGGCCCCGCCGGCTACGTTTCGATGGAGGATGGCTGCGTCGGCGGCTTCGTGCAGCGCGGCGTGGTCGGCGCCTCCGACCGGCACGCGGTGCTGGAGATGGGCGGCACGGACGCGGAGAGCACCCGCACCCGCGCCACCGAGGCCTCCGTGCGCGGCTTCTGGAAGGCCTACCGGGAGCATACCGGGCTGTGAGCGACGCGGTGCAGCTGCTGGACATCATGGCGGTGCAGGCGCGCTACGCCCGCTGCATCGACACGGACCAGCTGGAAGCCTGGCCCGGCTTCTTCACCGAGGATTGCGCGTACCGCATCACCACGGCGGAGAACCACCGCCTCGGCTTCGCCGCCGGCATCATCTGGGCCGACAGCCGCGGCATGCTGGAAGACCGCGTGGCGGCGCTGCGGGAAGCCAACATCTACGAGCGGCATTCCTATCGGCACGTGCTCGGCCTGCCGCTGCTGGAAGGGCAAGGGCCGGAGGGGGTGCGCAGCGAAACGCCCTTCCTGGTGGCGCGCATCATGCGCGACGGCGCCACGGACCTCTTCGCCACCGGCCGCTACCTCGACCTGTGGCGCGACGACGGGACGGGCACGCCCAAGCTGGCGGAGCGGATCGTGGTCTGCGACAGCTCGCGCGTCGACACGCTGCTGGCGCTGCCGCTCTAGCGCCGTGGCCTGGACCATCCAGGTCGCGCACAGCGACCACCGCTTCCCCTGCGGGCCGGAGGAAACCGTCCTGGAAGCCGCGCAGCGCGCCGGCTTCGAGATCCCCTATTCCTGCCGCAAGGGCGTCTGCATCACCTGCCAGGGCAAGGTGTCGGCCGGGGCGGTGGAAGCTTCCGGCAGCGTCCGTTCCGCGGCGGAGGGCGCCTTCGACGCGCTGTTCTGCACGGCACGGCCGCGCTCGGACCTGACCATCGCGCCGCGCCGCATTTCCCGCCCGCTCGGGATCGGGCAGCCGCGGGAGATTTCGGCGCGGGTGTTCCGCAAGCAGTCCGTGGCCCCCGGCGTGACGCGGCTGCACCTGCGCTTCCCCATCGGCCAGCGCGTCGCCTTTCGCGCCGGCCAGTACGCGGAAGTGCTGCTGCCCGACGGCGAGCGGCGGTCCTATTCCCTGGCGAACTCCCCGGCCGAGAGCGACGGGGTGCAGCTGCATGTCCGCGAGCATCCCGGCGGCGCCTTTTCCGACGGGGTGCTGCGCGCGCTGCAGCCCGGGGACGTGCTGCGCCTGCGCCTGCCCTTCGGCGAGGTGGAGCCCGGTGGGCAGGACCCGCGGCCGCTGGTCCTGCTCGCGACGGGAACCGGCTTCGCGCCCGTCGCTTCCATCCTGGAGGAAGCGGTGCGGCGCCGCTGGACGCGGCCGATGGCCCTGTATCGCGGCGGTCGTCGGGCGGAGGATCTCTACCTGCCCGAGCTGCCGGCGCGCTGGGCCCGGCGCCTCCCCGGGTTCCGCTACGAACCCGTGCTGTCGCGACCGGACCCGTCCTGGCCGGGCCGCACGGGCCGGGTCCAGGCCGTGGCGGCGGCGGACCATCCGGACATGTCGGGGATGCAGGTCTACGCCTCCGGCAGCCCCGCCATGGTGGCCTCCGCCCGCGAATCCCTCACGCGCCTGCACGGACTGCCGGCGGCCGACTTCTTCGCCGACGCCTTCGTCGCCTCGGGCTAGGGGCGCGGAACGGGGCCGGGAACCGGTGGCGGCGCGCTGCCCCGGTGCTGGCCTGGCCAGGGCATTGCCCGCACACTGGCGCCGGACGAAGGAGCTTCGCATGGACGAGTTTTCCGAACAGGCCAGCCGCTACATCGAGCTGGTCTACGGGATCGCGCCGCCCAACGACGCGGCGCTGGGCTTCCTCGGCGGGCTCGCGGCCGCGATCGAGCAGACGCGCGCGCTGCGGGACCGCCTGCGCTTCGAGGACGAGCCGGCCGGCTTCGAAGTGGCCCTGCGTGACCTGAAGGAAGACCCGTGACCGCGCTGCACACGCTGTCCCTGGCCGAGGTCGCGTCGGCCATCCGCACGAAGCGCGCGAGTTCGGCCGAGGTGCTGGACGCCTGCCTGGCGGCGGTGGACCGGCACGGCGCGCGGCTGAACGCGCTGACCTGGATCGACCGCGACGGCGCCCAGGCTGCCGCGCGGGAAGCCGATGCCGCGCTCGCCGCCGGCGGCCCGACCGGGCCCCTGCACGGCGTGCCGCTGGCGCACAAGGACATGTACTACCAGGCAGGGCGGCCCGCCACCTGCGGCTCCGCCATCCTGCGCGACCACGTGCCGGCGGTGACGGCCACGGTGCTGCAACGCCTCCGGGCGGCCGGGTCCTTCGCCTTCGCCGGGCTCAACATGGCGGAGTTCGCGCAGAACCCCACCGGCCACAACGCGCATTTCGGCCATACCCGCAATCCCTGGAACCTCGACTACATCCCCAGCGGTTCGTCCAGCGGTGCGGGGGCGGGGGTGGCGGCCTGCATGACGTATGCCGCCCTCGGCTCGGACACCGGGGGTTCCGTGCGCCTGCCGGCCTCGGCCTGCGGCGTGACCGGCCTGAAGCCCACCCAGGGCCGCATCAGCCGCGCCGGCGTGATGCCGCTCTCCTTCTCGGCCGACAATGTCGGCCCGCTCGCGCGGACGGCGCGGGACTGCGCGCTGGTGCTGCGCATCATCGCCGGCGCCGACCCCGCCGACCCGACGGCCAGCGCCGAGCCGGTGCCGGACTACGAGGCCGCCCTGGATGGCGACCTGCGCGGCCTGCGCGTCGGCGTGCCGACCAACGGCTTCCTGGGCGAAGGCACGCCGGTGGAGGCCGCCGTGCACGCCGCCACCGCGGTTCTGGCCGCCCGCGGCGCCCGGCTGGTGCCCATCCTCCTGCCCTACGCCGCCGCGGCGACCGCCTACCTGATCGTGATCATGCGGTCCGAAGGGGCCGCGGTGCACGAGCGCTGGATGCGGACCCGCCCCGCCGATTACGGCCCCTCGCTCAGCGGCAAGATCTACTGCGGCTACGCGATCCCGGCGCCGCTCTACGTCGAGGCGCTGCGCGCCCGCGGGCCGATCCTGCGCGCCTTCGCGGCCGAGGTCTTCGACGCGGTGGACGTGATCGCCATGCCGACGATCCCCGGCTGCCTGCCGACCCTGGCGGCCACGGACGTGGATGCGGGCGGGGCCGGCACCCCGGCGGCCACCGAGGCGCTGGGCGTGAACACGCGCCTGTTCAACTATCTCGGCCTGCCGGCCGTCAGCCTGCCGATTGGCTTCGACCCCAACGGGCTGCCGATCGGCCTGCAGATCGCCGGCAGGCCCTTCGCGGAAGGCCGGGTGCTCAAGGTCGCGGACGCTTATCAGCGGGACACCGACTGGCACCGGCGCCGGCCGCCGCTGGCGTGATGGCGGCGCCCCCATGCGGATAGCCTCCATCGACGCGTGGCGCTGCGTGCTGCCGCGGCGCGACCACGCCGCGGCGGCGCGACGCCCGAGCTATCTCGGCAGCGCGCCGCACGCCTTTCCCCTGGCCCGCTACCCGGAATTCCCGCGCCTCGTGCACCAGGTGCCGGGCGCGCTGCATCCGGAAATCTGGGTGCGCGTCACGGCGGAAGACGGCAGCTGGGGCATCGGCCAGTCGCACTGGGGCAACCTGGTCGCGCCGATCGTGGCGCAGCACTTCGCGCTGCTGCTGGTGGGGCGCGACTGCTTCGCGACGGAGCTGCACAACGACCTGATGTGGCGCTACGCGCAGCGCTTCGGGGCGGGCGGGCTGGCCGCGGCGGCGCAGAGCGCGGTGGACCAGGCGCTGTGGGACCTCAAGGGCAAGCTGCTGGAACAGCCCGTGTACCGCCTGCTCGGCGGTCCCTGCCGCGATGCGGTGGAACTCTACGCCACCACCGACGACCTGGACTGGGCGGTGGAACTGGGTTTCCGCGCCTTCAAGATCAGCAATCCCGTCCACTACGACGACGGCCTCGCCGGCCTCAACCGGCTGGAGGAGAAGGTCGCCGCGGCGCGCGAAGCGGTAGGGCCGGATGCCGAGCTGATGCTGAACCCCAACATGTCGTTCAACGTGGAATTCGCCCTCCGCGCGATGGAGCGGCTGCACCCTTACCGGCTGCGCTGGTTCGAGGAGCCGCTGCCGCCGCACGATCTGGAGGGCTACGCGCAGCTCAAGCGCGCCTGCCCGACCCTGCCGATCGCCGCCGGCGAGGACCATCGCGGCCGCCACGCCTTTCGCCAGCTGGTGGAGCACCGCGGCGTCGACGTGCTGCAGCCCGACCTGCGCTGGTGCGGCGGCCTGACCGAAGGGCTGAAGATCTACGCGATCGCCGAGGCCGCGGGGCTGGCCACCGTACCGCATGCCGGCGGCAGCACGCCGGCGGGGCTGCACTTCGCCTTCGCCATGCCGGAATCCACGGTCGCCGAGTACTGGCTGCCCTCGGCGCCCGGCGTGCCGCTGGCGCAGGCCAACCCGTTTCCGGGCCTGCCCGCGCCGGTGAACGGGCGCATCGCGCCCACGGACGCGCCGGGCTTCGGGCTGGAGTTCCTTCCGGAGCATTTCGTCCCCTGGAGCTGAGCGCGGCCACGCCGCGACACCCCCAACCGAAGCAGGAGCCTGCACGCCCGATGCGGATCACCGACGTTTCCGTCACCCTGTTCTCCTGGGACGACATCCCCGCGGTGATCTATTCGCCCAACGTGCACGGCGCCGCCGGGTCGAGCCAGCTGGGGCTGGTGGAGATCCACACGGATGCGGGGATCACCGGCCAGTCCTTTCTCGGCGCCTCCTACGCCAGCGCGACCATCGACGCCCAGCGGCTGATCACCGTGCTCAAGCCGCTGGTGATGGGCGAGAACCCGCTGGACCGCGAACTGCTGTACCGCCGCATGTGGGGCCGCAACCGCGCCGCTTCCGTGCGCGCGGTGGGGGCGATGGATGTGGCGCTGTGGGACCTGGCGGGCAAGGCGGCCGGCATGCCGGTGCACCAGCTGATCGGCACCTTTCGCCGCTCCCTGCCGGCCTATGCCAGCTCGCCCGCGCATTCCAGCGTCGAGGGCTACTGCGAGGAAGCGCTGTTCTTCCAGTCGCGCGGCGTGTCCGCCTACAAGATCCACGCCCCGCATCCCTGGGCGCAGGACATCGCCACCTGCACGGTGGTGCGGCGCGCGGTCGGTGACGCGCACGTGCTGATGCTCGACGCCAGCTGGAGCTACGACTACCCCGTAGCACTTCGGGTCGGCCGCGTGCTGGAGGAGCTGCGCTTCCACTGGCTGGAGGACCCGCTGGGCGAATGGTCCATCCCCAACTACGTCAAGCTGCGGCAGAAGCTGGACATCCCACTGATGGCCACCGAGCTGCCCTTCGCCGGCTTCGACACCTACGCGCCCTGGATCATGGCCCAGGCCACCGATTTCCTGCGCGGCGACGTGGCCTTCAAGGGCGGCATCACCACCATGCTGAAGACCGCGCACTTGGCCGAGGCCTTCGGCATGAACTACGAGATCCACCACGGCAGCAACTCGCTGAACAACGTGGCCAACCTGCACGTCGCCATGGCCATCCGGAACTGCGAGTTCTTCGAGGTGCTGCTGCCCGACACCAACAACAAGTACGGGCTGGAACGCGACATCGAGATCGATGCGGGCGGCCTGGTGCACGCGCCCGAGGAGCCCGGGCTGGGCATGCCGATCGACCACGCGCTGATCCGGCGCAAGCAGGTCGCCGTGCTGCGCTGACCGCCGGCCCCGCGCGGCCGCTGGGCCCGCGGCGGCGCCCGCGGCCGGGCCGGCGGGCCAGACCCGGGGCACCGGCCGGGACGGCGGCGCACCGGCCGGGTTGCCGGAACCGGACCGGGCATGCGTAGCATGGCGGCCAAGAAGGGGTTCTGGGAGGAACACGCCATGCACCACCGTCGCCATGTCCTGGCCGCGGGCCTCGCCGCCGCGGCGGCGCTGCCGGCCCCGCGCCTGGCCCGCGCGCAGCCGGCCGCCGCGGTGCGGCAGCTCTCGCTGGTGGTGCCCTTTCCGCCCGGCGGCGGCGCCGACGCGGCGGCGCGGGTGGTCGCGGAAGCCCTGCGCGGCACCTTCGCCACCGTCTGCATCGTGGAGAACCGCCCCGGCGCGGCCGGCCGCGTCGGCGCCGAGCACGTCAAGCGGGCGCCGGCGGACGGCAGCGTGATGCTCTACACCCCCGCGCACCCGCTGGTGATCTTTCCGCACGTTTATTCCCGCATGCCCTACGACACGTTGACCGACTTCGTGCCGGTGGCACTGACCACCCGCGGCGTGATGGCGGTCGCCGTCGGCCCGGCCGTGCCGGCCGCGGTGCGGACGCTGCCGGATTTCGTGGGCTGGTGCCGCGCCAACCCGGACAAGGCGACCTATGGCGCCCCGGCCGGCTCCGCCCAGCATTTCGCCGGCGCGATGCTGGCGCGCGGCGCCGGGATCACGCTGACCCTGGTGCCCTATTCCGGCGGCGCGCCCTCGGTCGCCGACCTGGTGGGCGGCCACATCGCCGCCACGGTGAACCCGCTGTCGGAGGTGACGCCGCTGGCCGGCACGGGCGAGCTCCGCATCCTCGGCACCACCGGGGCGCAGCGCAGCCGCTTCCTGCCCGAGGTGCCGACGCTGGCGGAATCCGGCATCCGCGACGTGCTGTTCCAGGACTGGGTGGGGATCGTGGCGCCGGCCGGCACGCCCGCGGCGCTGGTGAACCGCGCCAACGCCGTGATCAACGCCTTCCTGGTGTCGCCCCGCGCCGCGGAGGCTTTCGAGCGCTTCGGGATCGAGCCCGACCCGCAAACCCCGGAACGCTTCGCCGCCGCCGTGCGGGCGGACTGGGAACGCTACCGCGAGATCGTCCGCTCCACCGGCTTCCGGGCCGAGGATTGAGCGCGACCGGAACCCATGGGGAAAGAACACCGATGCTGCTTCGACGAACCGCGCTCCTCGGCGGCCTGTTCGGCGCGCTGGGCAGCGCCGACGCGCGGGCCCAGGCCGGCCCCTACCCGTCGCGGCCGATCCGGCTGGTGCTGCCCTACGCCACCGGCGGCGCCGCGGACGCGCTGGCCCGCGCGGTGGGGGAACACCTGCGCGAGCAGCTCGGCCAGCCCGTGGTGGTGGACAGCCGTCCCGGCGCCAACTCGCAGCTCGGGGCGGAACTCGTCGCGCGCGCGCCCAAGGACGGCTACACGCTGCTCTACGTCGGCTGGCCGACCATCTCCATCAACACGGTGCTGAACCGCAACCCGCCCTACCGGCCGGAAGATTTCCAGCCGATCACGCCGCTGTTCCGCACCCCCACGGCGCTGGCGGTGAAGCCGGATTCCGCGATCCGCGACTTCGACGGCGTGGTGGCGGCCGCCCGCGCCGCGGGCAGCCTGGCCTACGGCACCACCGGCATCGGCTCCTCCTCCCACCTGCTGATGGCGCGGCAGGGCGAGCGGGCCGGCGTCACGCTGCAGAACGTGCCCTATCGCGGCGAGGCGCCGATCATGACCGACGTGATCGCCGGGCACCTGCCGCTCTACGTCGGCAGCGTGTCCACCGCGCTGGAACAGCACCGCGCCGGCACGCTGCGCATCATCGGCACCACCGCGCCGGAGCGGCTGCCGGTGCTGCCCGACGTGTCCACGTTTCGCGAACAGGGCCACGGCGAGATGGTGTTCACCTACTGGCACGGCGTGGTCGCCCCCGCCGGCGTGCCGGCCCCCGTGCTCGCGGCGCTGCACGCGGGCTTCACCTCGGCCATGCGCGCGCCGGGCGTGCTGGCGCGGCTGAGCCCGGATTTCACGCCCTTCACGCTGGAGCCGGACGCCTTCGCCGCGCTGATCCGCGACGACATCGCCACCTGGGAGCCGGTGATCCGCGCCAACCGGATGATGCTGGAGTGAGGCCGGCACCGATCCCGGCCCGCGCGCCAGTGCCGGAGTTTCCGGGAGGCTGCGGAGCCTTGCGATGAACCGGGCCGCGGCCGTGCCGGCTCTGCCCCGAAACGGAGGACACGACGCGCCATGATCCTGCGCAGCGAGAAGGACCTGACCCCCGCCGTCCTGGCGGTGATGGAGCGCACCGACGATCCGCGCCTGCGCGAGATCATGCTGTCGCTGATCCGCCACCTGCACGGCTTCGTGCGCGACGTGCGGCTGACCGAGGCCGAGTTCCGCCAGGCGGCCGCCCTGGTGGTCGAACTCGGCCAGGCCAGCACCGACACGCACAACGAGGTGATGCTGATGGCCGGCTCGCTCGGCGTCTCGTCGCTGGTGTGCCTGCTGAACAACGGCGACGGCGGCAACACCGAAACCTCGCAGTCGCTGCTCGGCCCGTTCTGGCGCCTGCACTCGCCGCGGATGGAGAACGGCGCCTCCATCCTGCGCTCGCCTACCCCGGGGCCGGCGCTGTTCATGACCGGCCGGGTGCAGGATGCGGCGGGCCAGCCCATCGCCGGCGCGGAGGTGGATGTGTGGCATTCCTCGCCGGTCGGCTTCTACGAGAACCAGGACCCCGACCAGGCCGAGATGAACCTGCGCGGCAAGTTCACCACCGACGTCTCGGGCCGCTTCTGGTTCCGCTCGGTGAAGCCGGCCGGTTACCCGATCCCCACGGACGGCCCGGTGGGCCGGCTGCTGGCGGTGCAGCACCGGCATCCCTTCCGCCCCGCCCATGTCCACGCGCTGATCTTCCGGGACGGATTCAAGACCCTGACCTCGCAGGTCTATGCCGACGACGATCCCAACCTGGAAACGGACGTGCAGTTCGGCGTCACCCGTGCCCTGACCAGCCATTTCCAGCGCCACGAGGAGCCGCACCCGACCGCGCCGGACGTGGAAGGGCCCTGGTACACGCTGGACTACACCTTCGTGATGGAGCCGGGCCGGGCGGAACTGCCCCGCCCACCGATCCGCTAGTCGCGGGTTCCCGTCCGGCGGCAGGCAGGCCCGCACGGGACGCGCAGGGTCCCGTTCTAGGCGCTTCGCTCCAGGTGGCGCCGGAGCAGGGCCATGTTGCGCAGGTTGGCACGGAAGAACACGTCGGCGACGGAGCCCGCCACCGGAACGGCGCTGATCACGGCATCCAGGCCGACATTGCCGACCATGCGCAGCAGCGTGCCGGTCGAAACCCCGAGCCGGCGCGCTTCCCAGATCAGGTAGGCGGACAGCGCCGTGGACACCACGGGCCCGAGGCCCGGCAGCAGGCTCAGGATCGCGTCCGCCCCGAACCGGACCCCGAGGCCCGGGATCCGCCAGCGGCTGTCGAGCAGGCGCGCGATCGTCTCCAGCCGGGCGCGCCCCGCTTGCCCGTCGGCCTTGCTGCCCGGCGGGGCGGTGGTCAGATCGGTGCGGCTGCGCATGGCGGTTCCCTGGCGGGGCGGGGTGAAGCGGGTCAGGGGTAGCAACGTTTGTGCCTTGGAATGGATGGATCGCGTCACGCGGGCGGCGCGAAGAACGGCCCGTGGCGGGGACGGACCCCCGGGACGCGGGACACTGCTCCCGGCCGTCGGGCATCACGGAGAACACGCAGGATGCAGGGAATGCCGCGCTTGAAATATCCGGAGGAAAGCCTGCTGGCGGCCATGCTCGGCGAGCACGCGCCGGTCGACCTCCGGCGCGCAGCCCGGCGCCTGCGGGCGGAGGGCGCCCCCGCCGTGGCGATCAGCAACGACATCGCCGGCCTGGCTCATGGGCTGGTCTCCTCCGCGGTGTCGCGCTCCCCCGCGGTGCTGGACGCGCTGCCGCCGCTGTTCTGGATCGAGGCGCAGCGCGAAACCGGGACCGGTGCCGGCGGCATCCGCGGCTGGGTGGTCGAGAAGAAGCGGGACGGGCTGGCGGCGCGAGGCTTCAGCGTGGCCCTGGCGCGCGCGGCCATTCCCGAGCCGGAGGGAACCGCGGCCGTGCCGTTCGGCGCGGGCACGCCGGAGGAGGACGAGGAAATCCGCACCGTCCGGGGACTGGTGGCCGCCATTAGCCTGCCCGAGATGATGTCGCAGATGGGCGAGGCTTCCCCCATCCTGCTGATGCCGGCCGACGCCTCCGACCAGGACACGACCATCCTGCGCGGCTTCCGGCTGTCGGTAGCAATTTCGCCGGACGCGGCGCCGGGCTGAGCCCGCACCGTCATGCGCGGGCAGAAACGGAAACGGGATCGGGAATGTGCGCGGCGATGACGGGCGAACCGAAGGAGATCCGGGTCAATCGCGCACCGGTCCTGACACTCTGGGCCGCGGTGGTGGCCGAGCGCCTGGGGCTGGAACCGGATGCGGCGATGACCCTGGGACGCGCCGTGGCCGGTTCCAGTGCCCGCGCCAAGGCAAAGGCCATCGGCATCGAGGAGGAAGACCGGAAGCCGGCTGCCCCCCACGACGATGCCCGCCGGCAGGAACCGAAGCCGCGGGCCCGGACGGTTCACCTGCTCGGCCGTGACGTGCCCGTGGTCGAGGAGAAAGGGCGCCTCCGGGCCCTGGACGGCGGCGAGCCCGGATCGGCCCGGGCGGCGCTGGGCTATGTCCAGCGCGCCTTCGGCGGTGACCTGCCGGCGGTCCGGCAGGCGATGGAAGCACTCGCTCGGTCGCTGGAGCCCGAGGAGCTGAACCGGGTCGGCTTCCGGCTGTACGAGCATTTCCGGCCCGAGGTGGCGCCCGGCGCCAAGGGCTGGGGGGCCAAGGGCATCCTGGACCTCGACAGGATTCGCGGCGCGGCTGGCTGAGGTGCCCGGGCGCGCGCTGTACCGGCACGGCCGTCCGCCATACGGTGCCGGCAAAGCCGGGAAGGATCGGGTGTGAGCACAGGGCTGCTGGCGCTGCTGGACGATGTTGCCGGGCTGGCAAGAGTCGCGGCGGCCTCGCTGGACGACATTTCCGCCCAGGCCATGCGCGCCGGCGGCAAGGCGATGGGCGTGGTGATCGACGATGCCGCGGTCACGCCCCGCTACGTCGTAGGCTTCGCGGCGTCGCGCGAACTGCCGATCGTGTGGAAGATCGCTGTCGGCTCGGTCAAGAACAAGCTGCTCTACCTGCTGCCGGCGGCGCTGGCACTCAGCGTCTTCGCGCCCTGGAGCATCACGCCGCTGCTGATGCTGGGCGGTGCCTATCTCTGCTACGAGGGGGCCGAGAAGCTCTGGCACGCGATCCGGCCGCACGACGCCCACGCGCACGAGGTCGCCGCCGGATCGGCGGCCCAGACGTCGCAGTCGCTGGAGGATGCCAAGGTCCGTGGCGCCATCCAGACCGACTTCATCCTGTCAGCCGAGATCATGGCGCTGACCCTGGCCTCGCTTTCCACCTCCTCCACCGTGGCGCAGGCCGCGATCCTCGCCGTGGTCGGCATCGGCATCACCGCCCTGGTCTATGGCGGCGTGGCGCTGATCGTGAAGGCAGACGATGTCGGCGTGGCGCTCGCCGCCAACAACAGGCCCGTGTCGTCCTTGCTGGGTCTGCGGAGCGTGCTGACGGGCAGTCCCGAAACCGGGGCCGACCGCCTCCTGCGACCGCTCCTCCGCGGCATCGGGCGGGGCCTGGTGATCGGCATGCCCTACTTCCTGCGTGTGCTGGGCGTCGTGGGCACGGCGGCGATGCTGTGGGTGGGGGGAGGCATCGTACTGCACGGGATCGAGGAGTTCGGTCTGACGGGACCAGGACATGTCGTGCACGAGGCCGCCGCGGGAGCCGCCACGCTTGTCCCGGCAATCGGTGGCGCCGCGGAGTGGCTGACCACCGCGGCGCTGTCCGGGATCCTCGGCCTGGCGCTGGGGGCTGCGCTGATCCCTTTCGTGCAGTATCTGGGCGCGCCCATGATCGGCAAGCTCAAGGCCATGCTCGGCCGGGGCGGAAGGGTGGGCAGAACCGGCAACGCCGGCCACTGAAGGTGGCCGCACGCCGCAACTCCATGCGGCCCGTGTCGCGGGTCGGACCTATCAAGAAGCTGGCCCGTTTGGGACTGCACTAGCCGCCAAACGGGATTCATCCGCCGCAACGCAACCCGCCCGCAGATCACCGGCCCGGACGGCCACGGCGACCATCGGCCGAGCGGGCCGCTGGCGCCGTTTCAGCATAGCTAGTGGTCTGAGTTAGAAGTTCTTTGGCAGAATCGTCCGACGCTGGCGAGGATGTCATCGGCGGTCTTGGTCCAGATGAAGGGCTTCGGCGCGGCGTTGGTCTGGGCAATGTAGCCCTGGAT
>NZ_JBLLEB010000012.1:0-129424 GCF_047690175.1 Roseomonas sp. BN140053
ACCCGCGTGATCTCCTGCCCCTCCGCCAACCGCGCGAGGATGCGCGAGCTCAGCTCCGGCAACAGGGTGCGGGTCAGGATGACCTCGATGTTGCGCGCCCCACTGTCCACGTCACGGCATCGGAGGCGCTGAAGCGGCGTGCGGCATTCACTCCTGCCGCGCCGGGAGTGGCTGATCCTGTCCCCTGGCCAATGCCCGGTATGGGATCGGCCAGGCTTTCGGTGCCGACGGCGTCACACTAGTCGTCGAGGCTGTCCCAGACCTGCGCCCGTGCCCGTGCATCGAGAAGCGCCCCGCCCGCAGTCCGGAATATGCTCGTCACCGCGGGCGCAGCCCACGGGAGCGGCACCTTCGGCTTCACGCTCACGCCGTTCCGGTAAACGGCGCTCGAGGTCGAGGACCCGTGCCGGGCGTCCCGCTTTGCCCACAGAGCCAGGTTGGAAACCTGCTCTGCGGGAAGGGTGCCGGACTGGAAGAGCTCCCGAACGAGCTGCTCCCAGCTGATCTTCGTCCCCCCCATGGACAGGGCCAGCCGTTTGACGTTCAGCGGCGTCCAGATCGCACTATGCCGCTGATACACGCCTCCGGCGCTCGATCCCGCCTTGAGGACCCGAGCCACCGCCGCGGAGCAGTTCTCCCGCAGCATCCGGTACCTTTTGAACTCCGTTTTCGTGTGCTTCCATTCGGCCCGCATCGCGTCCTGGTTCAGGTTGGACAGCTTGATGACGTGGTCCGGTGCGTAGCCCTCGTTCGCCAGGTCTTTCCTGATGCACGCTTCCGTCGTCGAGCCGACCCCCGTGCCGAACAGGCCCCCGCCCGCGCCCTCGGGCCAGAAGCTGACGTAGTTGTTCTGGTTGAGCCAGGACCAGTCGTCGTCGATGCTCATCGACGCGTGCCCGGGATAGGAGTGGCCGGCGACGGTCACCATGTTGTTGTTCCAGATCAGCACGGTCGTCATCGTCACATCCCTTTGTGGCTCGGCACAGAGACTGGTGACGGTGCTTCGGGACCGTTCCGCCGTGCCGCTCTTCGGTGACGCAGTGAAACCACGGAGGCGCGCCGCAGGTCCTGAGAGAGAAACGAAATCGGCCGGAAACTTCGCCCGCCGCGCGGTTCGGAACTCGTTCGCCGGGCGCCCCTTTCCGGCGCGGGCGTGACGCCGTCCGTCCGGCGCCGGGTGCCTGCCATCACGGGCGGGGGCGATCTGCCGGGCGAAGCCGGCTCACCTACAGGGCCCCGGGAGAGTGATGGCGGCGGCGGGCCGAAGGGGGCACTCACAACGGGGTGACTTCGCGGCGGCGGCGTGCGACGGTTTTTTCGGAAGTCTTCGGAAGTCTTCGGATGGCCAGCACAGCAGCGGCGTCGGGCGGGGAGCGGGTGGTGGACGAGAGCGCCTACCACTTCGATGCTTTCCGCCTGGACCCCCGGCGCGGCGTGCTGGAAGCGGAGGACGGCACCGTCCTGCCGCTGCGGCCCCGCAGCTACGAGCTGCTGCGCCACATGCTGGACCGCCCGCACGAGCTGCTGCGGCGGGAGGCCCTGCTGGAAGCGCTGTGGCCCGGCCTGGCCGTCACCGATGACAGCCTGACCCAGTGCATCAGCGAATTGCGCCAGGCGTTCGGCAGCCGCGGCTCGGCGGTGCTGCGGACCCTGCCGCGCCGCGGCTACGTGCTGGCCGCGAATGTGCGCCGGGAAGCGCCGCCGGCCGATCCGCCCACGGCGCCGGCGGCCGCGCGCCCTACCCCCACGCTCGCTGCCGCGCCGGGCCGCGACCTGTTGGTAATCGAGGCGCTCGAGCCGGCTTCAGCGGATGCGGCGGGGCAGCAGCTGGCCCGGGCGCTGGGGGCGGAATTGCTGGTGACCCTCAGCCGGTCTGAGATCATGCGGGTGCTCACCCGGCGGCCGGTGCCGGCGCCGGCCGACTGCTACCGCCTGTGCGGCGCGATGCTGCGCGCCGGCGAGGAACCGTTGCTGTCCCTGGTGCTGGAGGATGCCGAGACCAGCCGGGTCCTCTGGGCCGACCGGGTGGCCCTGCCCGCGGGAAGCGGGCGCGACGACGCCCTGGCGGTGCTGCTCGCCCGGCTGGAGATGCACGTCACGGGCGAGGCGCTGCACCGCGCCCGGCACAAGGCGCCGGAGGCGAGGCGGCCGCACGACTTCATCCTGCTGGGGCGGGAGCTG
The DNA here is from genome assembly GCF_047690175.1 of Roseomonas sp. BN140053. Classification (NCBI taxonomy): domain Bacteria; kingdom Pseudomonadati; phylum Pseudomonadota; class Alphaproteobacteria; order Acetobacterales; family Roseomonadaceae; genus Roseomonas; species Roseomonas sp. BN140053. Next base: position 2,182 of record NZ_JBLLEB010000012.1, read on the forward strand.
CACGAGCGCGGCGGCGAGGCGAACACGCTGGAAGCCCGGCAGCACTTCCTGCGCGCGATCGCCATGGATCCCAGCATCGCCGTGGCGCACGCCTTTCACGCGTTCACCGTGATACGCTTCCTCACCCATGGCTGGGGTGGGGGGGACCGCGACGTGCAGTGCCGGCTGGCGCTGGACATCGCGCAGCGCGCCGTGGAGCTGGAGCCGCGCTCCGCCCTGTGCCAGTCGGCGCTGGCCTTCGCGCTGCTGCATCTCGGGCGATGGGAGGAGGCGGTGGAGGCGGCGCGGGCCTCGCTGCGGCTGAGCAGCCTGTCCGCCATCGGCACCCGCACCGCCTGCGCGGAGGTGCTGGCGGCGAGCGGCGAAGCGGCCGAGGCGGCCGCGGCGCTGCAGGCCGCCATCGCGCTGGACCCCTTCTGCCCGCCGCGGTCGCGCGCCGTGCTGGGCCGTGCCCTGCTACTGAGCGGGCGGCGCGAGGAAGCGCTGGCCGAGTTGCACCGCGCCGATGCCCGCCTGCCCGACTACGCGCCCTGCCTGCGCTCCATGGTGGTGGCGGCAGTGGAACTGGGGCGGATGGAGGAAGCGCGGGACGCGCTGGCGCGGCTGCGCCGGCTCCAGCCCAACTGGCTGCCCAACAACCGGCAGGCGCTGGCCTTCCTGCGCGACGAGCGCGACCTGGAGCGTTTCGTCGCGGCCTTCGAGGCCTGCGCCGACGCGGTGAACCCGGCCAGCTGAACGGCCCCGGCAGGTCCGCGGAGCGTCATGGCACCGGGCCGGCGTCCTGGGCCGGCGGAGCAAGAAAGGCCGGGGGAGTGAACTCCCCCAGGCCCCCTCCTTCTTTCGGGAGTTTGGGGGAGTGGAACTCCCCCAAACTCCCGAAAATAGAAGGGGGTCCGGGGGGATACTTCCCCCCGGCTTGCCGTGTCTGATCGCGCCTCGGCGGCCTCAGTCCTGCTCCATCCCGGGCAGCGCCACGCCGTTCTCGGCCAGCAGGCGGTCCAGCAGCGCGGCATGGCGGCGTTCCGGCGCGGTTTCGGCGGCCGAGGGTTCCGCGTCGCCTGGCTGGCGCAGCGCGGCCAGGAGCAGGTCGGCGCGCACCGCGCGCTCGGCGCGGGCGGGCAGGGCGGCGTGCAGCGCCTCGGGGCTGCTGTTGCGTTCCTCGGGCAGCAGTCGCCCGGCGGCGAGGCGCGCGTCCAGCGCGGCCCGCAGCGGCGCATGGGCGGCGTCCACCAGCACCTGCGGCACGGCGAAGGGGCCGGCGCGTTGCAGCAGTTCCTCCACCAGCGCCGCGCGCAGCCGGTCCGCCTGCGCGTCGCGCAGCTGCGCCGAAAGGCCGCGGCGCAGGGCGGCGAGGTCGGGATGGCCGAGCCGCCGCGCCAGAGCATCGTCGGCCGGACCGGGCTGGCGGAGCTGGCGCAGCACCGCCCGCACCCGCGCCTCGCCGCGCGGCTGGCCGGGCACGGGGGGCAGCACGGTGTCATGCACCAGCACGGCGCCGACCCGCAGCCCTTCCAGCCGTTCCAGCAGCCCGGGCGGCAGATCGGGCGAGGCCTCCGGCTCGCCCAGCCGCGCCAGCACCCGGCCGCGCCGCAGGGCGGGGTCCGGCTCGCCCTCCGCCGTGTCGCCGGCATGGCTCAGGCGGGCGCCACCCAGGCGCAGGGTGAAGGCGACCTCCCCCTCGTCGCGCGGGCGCAGCCGCAGCACGGGGTGAACGCCCGTGGTGCCCGGGGCGGCCACGGTGAACTGGGCGGCGAAGGGCTGCGCCAGCAGGGCGCCGGGGCCGGGGTTGGGCAGCATCGCCGCCAGCCGGTCCAGCAGCGTGCCATCGGCGCCACGCTGTTCCAGCACCACGGAAGCGCGCATGCCCTCGGGCAACTGGCCGGCCGGCAGGCTCCAGTAGCCTTCGAAGCGCAGCCGGTCGCCCGGTTGCGCCGGCACCTCGCCGGCCCGTTCCAGCGCCAGCTGCGGCGACACCTGGGGGGATACCCGGCCCTCGAAGCGGAAATCGACGCAGGGCAGGCCGCCTTCCACCCCGCTGCCGGCGACCCGCGCCAGCCCTTCCTTGCGCCAGGCCAGGGCCCAGCGCGCCGGCACCTGGTTGCGCGCGGCGATGGCGCCCTCGCCGTCGGGGTTGCGCAGCAGGTTTTCGGGCCGCAGCAGCCGCACCGCCGAAACCTCCAGCAGCGCGGCGTCGCCGGGGGCGGCGGCGTGGTCGGGCGGCAGCACGCGTTCCGGCGCAAAGGCGCGGCGCAGCGGCAGCAGGGCGGCGTCCAGGGCTTCCGCCATCCCCTGCCCCGCCGCGGCCGCCGCGGCGGCGAGCGCGGGGGCGAGGCCGTCCAGGGCGGGAAGCGGCACCTCGGGCAGCAGGTCGAAGGAGAAGCGGGCGCGCACCTCGTCCTCCGGCCCCGGGGGGAGGAATTCCAGCCGGGGCGGCTCGGCCGGGCGCAGCTTCTGGGTGCGGATGACCTGCTGCGCCGCGTCCAGCGCCATGGCGCGCGCCGCGGCGTCGCGGACGCCGTGCCCGAAGCGCGCAGCCAGGGCGGCGGGGTCTTCCGGCGGCGCCCCGGCGGGCAGGTTGCCGCGCAGGCGCTGCAGCTGCCGCTCGGCCGCGGCGGCGAGAACGGGGGCGGGGATCAGCAGCACGAAGCTGCGCTCCAGCCCGTTCGGGGGCAGGGGAAGAATGGTGGCGCGGGTCGGGGTCATACCGTGCTGTTCGATGGGGGCCCCGCGGCGGCGGCCGCAGCGCCGGGGCGGTGCGGCCGCCGCCGCGGGGCGGGGCTGCGGGGCCGCGCACGCGGCCCGGCGCGCCGGCGAAGCGCCGCGCATCCCGGAACCAGCGCACCCGGCAAAGATGCCGCAACGTCCCGCGTGTTCCGCTCCCCCGCAAGTCCCGGGAAGGGCCGTGGGAGCGGGACGCGCCGCGCGTTTGCGGTTATGGAGGCGGGAAGGAACCGGGCGCCGCTGGCCGGGGCCGGGTGCTGGGGATGAACAGGGCGTTCCATGCCGTTCGAGCTTGGCTCCGTCGCGACGGGTGGCGGCCCGGCTGGGCCGCCGGGGCAGGGCGTCGCCGCGCCGGGCCGAGCGGTGCTGCCGGGCGGCGGTGAGGCGCCGCCGGGTCGTGGTCATGGGCTGCCGGGTGGCAACGAAGCATTGTTGAATTGCGACGGAACGCTGCCGGGCGGCAGCGAGACGCTGCCAAGCGGCAGCGAGACGCTGCCGGGGGTGCCGACGCTGCGCGGGCGCCTGCTGCTGCTGGTCGCCTGCATCGCCATTCCCTTCGCGCTGTTTATCGCCTGGTCGCTGCAGGACGCCTACCGCCGGGACCATGCCCGCGCCGCGGCGGATCTGCTGACCACCGTGCGCGCCCTGGCAGCGGCGCCGGACGCGGAATTCGCCCTGGCCGAGGCGCGGCTGCGCGGGCTGCTCGACGTGGCGGCGCAGCTCGCGGCGGTTGGCGCCACCGCCGCCGATCCGGGCAACGGCACTGTGGCCGGTGCGGGCGACCTTTCGCGGGACGACCCTCCATCGGGCGATCTGCCCCCGGCCGATCTGCCCCCAGGCGATCCCGCGCGCTTCCTGGACCGCGCGCGGCGCGCCGGAGCGGCTTCCGGTTCCGCCATCGCCCTGTATGCCGCCGACGGGCGGGTGCTGGCCGCCACCGGGCCGCTGCCGGAGGGTGGTGCCCCGCCAGGGCGGCCGCTGCGGGCCCGGCCCACCGGGCTGGTGGATGGGCGGGTGGGGCTGTGGCTGCCGGTGCCCGGCAGCAGCGGCGCGACGCTGGGGCTGTGGCTGCCGCCGGACCGGCTGGGCGAGGCGATGCGTGAGCGGCAGCTGCCGCCGGGATGGGTGGCGGCGGTGCTGGACGCCGAGGGCCGGGTGGTCGGCCGCACCCGGCGGGCGGCCGAGCTGGTGGGCCGCCCCGCCCTGCCGGAGGTGCGCGACGGCCTGGCGCAGCGCGGCGAGGGCTTCCTGGCCGGGCTGCGCAACCAGGACAACGAGGTGTCGCTGCTGGCCTTTGCGCGGTCGCCGAACAGCGGCTACGCCGTGGTGGCTTCCGTGCCGCAGGCCCGCTTCGGCGCGGCGCTGGTGGCCGACCTGACGCGCGCCGGCGCCGTGGCGCTCACGCTGTTGCTGGGCGGGGTGGTGGGGGCGCTGGTGCTGGCGCGGCGGGTGCGCACCGCCCTGGCCGCCCTGGCCGACCAGGCGCGGGCGGGCTCGGCCGTGCCGGCGGCCACCGGGCTGCGCGAGGTCGCCACCGTGTCCGTGGCCCTGGCCGCCGCGGCGCGCGACCGGGCGGCGGCGGCGGCGGCGCTGCGGGCGCAGGAGGAGCGCTACCGCGCCCTGGTGGAAACCAGCAGCGAGTTCGTGTGGCTGGCCGACCCGGAGGGCCGGTTGCTGCCCGAAGGCGCCGCCGCCTGGGCGCGGCTGACCGGCCAGGACCCTGCCTCGCTGGTGGGGCGCGGCTGGTTCGAGGCCCTGCACCCGGAGGAGCGCGGCGTGGCGGACGCGCTGTGGCGCGCCGCGCTGCAGGCGCGGCGGCCGGTGGCGGGGGAATGGCGTGCCCGGCGCGCCGCGTCCGGCGGGAGCGGGGGCGCGGGCGGCGCGGAGGGTGCCGGGGCGGCGGGCGGCCCGGACGGGGCCGGTACCCGGGACGGGTCCGGTTTCTTGGGCGAGCCCGGCACGCCAGGCGCCGCCCGGGCCGCCGCGCCGGAGCCCGGCCCGGCGGCGGCGCCCGCCGAGGCGCCTTGGGACGGCAACGGTCCCGCCGCGCCGGCCGACCGCGTAGCTTGGCTGTCCGTGCGCGCCGTGCCGCTGTTCGACGCCGCCGGGGCGGTGCGGGAATGGATCGGCCTGTCGGCGGACGTCACGGCGGCGCGGGTCGCCTCGCGCGCCCTGGCCGAGAGCGAAACCCGGCTGCGGCTGGCGCTGGACGGCGGCGGGCTGGGCACCTGGGACTACGACCCCGTGTCCGGCCGCGGCCTCTGGTCGCCCGGCATGGCGGCGATGCTGGGCCTGCCGGCGGTGGAGCGGTTTTCCGAGCGGCGCGGCCTGGCGGCCGTGCACCCCGAGGACCGCGAGCGGCTGCGCGCGGCGCTGGCCGCCGCGGTGGAGCACGGCGACAGCCTGGCGGCCGAGCTGCGCGCCGCGCGCCCCGCCGCCGATGGCGGGCCGGTCTGGCTGGAGCTGCGCGCCCGCGTGCTGCGCGACGAGGACGGGCGCGCCACCCGGCTGGTGGGCGTGGTGCGCGACGTCACCGAGCGCGAACGCGCGGCCGAGGCGCTGCGCAACCGCGAGGCGGAGCTGGAGCGGCTGGTGGCCGAGCGCAGCGCCGCGCTGCTGGAAAGCGAGAACAAGCTGGCGCAGGCGCAGAAGATGGAAGCGCTGGGGCGGCTGGCCGGCGGCGTGGCGCACGACGTCAACAACGTGCTGCAGGCGGTGCTGGGCGGCGCCCGGCTAATCGCCGCCCGCGCCACCGACACCGAGCGCGTGGGCCGGCTGGCGGCGCTGGTGGCCGAACAGGCCGAGCGCGGCGCCGCCGTGACGCGCCGGCTGCTGGGCTTCGCCCGCCGCGGCGAGCTGCGCGCCGAGCCGCAGGAGGTCCCTGCCCTGCTGGACGGCCTGCGCGAGGTGCTGGGCCACACGCTGGGCAGCGCCGTGAGCGTGGCGGTGCAGGCGCCCGCCGAACTGCCGCCGGTGCTGGCCGACCGGGCGCAGCTGGAAACCGTGTTGGTGAACCTGGCGGTCAATGCCCGCGACGCCATGCCCGGCGGCGGCCGCGTGCTGCTGGCGGCGGAAGCGGCGCCCTTCGGCGCTTCGCCGCCGGCGGAGCTGCGCCCCGGCCGCTACCTGCGGCTGTTCGTGGCAGACACCGGCACCGGCATGGCGCCCGCCGTGCTGGCGCGCGTCACCGAGCCCTTCTTCACCACCAAGGGCGAGGGCACCGGGCTGGGCCTGGCCATGGCGCGCGGCTTCGCCGAACAGTCCGGCGGCGCGCTGGGCATCAGCAGCGCGCCGGGCAGCGGCACCACCGTGTCGCTCTGGCTGCCGGTGGCCGAGGCGGCGGCACCGGCTGCGGCGGTCACGGCCCCGGCGGGTGCGGCCGCCGCCGCGCGGCTGCTGCTGGTGGACGACGAGCCGGCGGTGCGCGCGGTGCTGGCCGGCGGGCTGGAAGAGCGCGGCCACGTCGTCAGCGTGGCGGGCAGCCCGGCCGCCGCGCTGTCCATGCTGCGCGCGGGCGTGGCGGCCGAGGTGCTGGTCACCGACCTGTCCATGCCCGGCGGCATGGACGGGCTGGGGCTGCTGGCCGCCGCGCGGGACCTGCGCCCCGGCCTGCCCGGCATCCTCGTCACCGGCTATGCCGACGAGGCCACGGGCGCCGCGGTGGACGACGCCGCGGCGACGACGCCCACCGCGCTGCTGCGCAAGCCCATCTCCTCCGAGGCGCTGGCCGCCGCCGTGGCCGGCCTGCTGGCCGCGCCGCCGCCGTGAGCCGCCGCGCGGCGCCCGGCCGGCCCCCTGCCCCGAACCTTGGCCCCAACCCTGGCCCGAGCCTTGGCCGCGGCCTTCTTGTTCGGGTCACGCAACTGCGGCCGCCCCTGGCGCGTCGGGATGGCGTGGCCGCGCTTCCGCAGAGAACCGGCCCGCACCGCGCGGCGTGCCGCCTGCCACCCTCGCGCCGGTGCCGACTGGGCGATGCGCCTCCCTCCCATCCCCGGCGCGGGGGCGGGGCGGGGCGTAGACCCCGCGCCGGGGTTCCCGGCGGGCCGGCCGTGCCGCGCCCGCCCGGGGCCGCCGCTTCGACGACCGGCCCGCGTGGCCGGAGCAACAACCCCCCGCAGGAGGTCGCCGTTCCATGTCCCTGAAGCCGCAGGCCGGCTCGCCCCTCGCCCGCTACGCCATGGCCTACGTGCTGGCCGGCGGGCGCGGTTCCCGGCTGATGGAGCTGACCGACCGCCGCGCCAAGCCGGCGGTGTTCTTCGGCGCCAAGTCGCGCATCATCGACTTCGCGCTGAGCAACGCGCTGAACTCGGGCATCCGGCGGATCGGGGTCGCGACTCAGTACAAGGCGCATTCGCTGATCCGCCACCTGCAGCGCGGCTGGAACTTCCTGCGCCCCGAGCGCAACGAGAGCTTCGACATCCTGCCGGCCAGCCAGCGCGTGTCGGAAACCGAATGGTACGCCGGCACGGCGGACGCGGTGTTCCAGAACCTCGACATCATCGAGAGCTACGGGCCGCGCTACATGGTGATCCTGGCCGGCGACCACGTGTACAAGATGGACTACGAGACCATGCTGCGGCAGCACGTCGACAGCGGCGCCGAGGTCACGGTGGGCTGCATCGAGGTGCCCCGCGCCGAGGCCAGCGCCTTCGGCGTGATGCATATCGACGAGAGCGACCGCATCCTGTCCTTCCTGGAAAAGCCGGTGGACCCGCCTTCCATGCCGGGGCGGCCGGACACCGCACTGGCCTCCATGGGCATCTACGTCTTCGACACCAAGTTCCTGGCGGCCGAGCTGCGGCGGGATGCGGCGAACCCGCACTCCTCGCGCGATTTCGGCAAGGACATCATCCCGCTGATCGTGGAGCGTGGCACGGCGGTGGCGCACCGCTTCACGGAATCCTGCGTGCGCTCGGGCGACCAGGCCGAAGCCTATTGGCGCGACGTCGGCACGGTGGACGCCTATTGGCAGGCCAACATCGACCTGACGGACGTGGTGCCGGCGCTGGACCTGTATGACCGCGACTGGCCGATCTGGACCTACAGCGAGGTGACGCCGCCGGCGAAGTTCGTGTTCGACGATGCCGACCGGCGCGGCTTCGCGGTGGATTCCCTGGTGTCGGGCGGCTGCATCGTGTCGGGCTCGCATGTCCGCCGCTCGCTGCTCTTCTCCAACGTGCGCGTGCATTCCTTCTGCGAGCTGGAAGGGGCGGTGCTGATGCCCGGGGTGGACGTCGCCCGCCACATCCGGCTGCGCAACGTGGTGGTGGACAGCGGCGTGCACCTGCCGGCCGGCCTGGTGGTGGGCGAGGACCCGGAGGAGGACGCGCGGCGCTTCCGGCGTTCCGAGAAGGGCGTCTGCCTGATCACGCAGCCGATGATCGACGCGCTGCGGGCATGACGGCGCTTCCGGTTCTCGCCGTCGCGTCGGAGGCATATCCGCTGGTCAAGACCGGCGGGCTGGCCGACGTGGTGGGCGCCCTGCCCGCGGCGCTCGCCGCCGAGGGCGTGGCGGTGCGCACGCTGCTGCCGGGCTACCCGGCGGTGCTGCGCGCGCTGCGCGACGCGGAGGTGGCGGCGGAGTTGGGGCCGCTGGCCGGCGGTCCGGCAACACTGCTGGCCGGGCGGGCCGAGGCGGAAGGCGGCGCCATGGCGCTGCTGGTGCTGGACGCGCCGCACCTCTTCGCGCGCGAGGGCGGCCCCTATGCCGGGCCGGACGGGCGGGACTGGCCGGACAACCCGCAGCGCTTCGCGGCGCTGTGCCGCGTGGCGGCGCGGATCGGCAAGGGCCTGCTGCCGAACTTCGTGCCGGAGGTGGTGCACGCGCATGACTGGCAGGCCGGGCTGGTGCCGGCCTATCTGCGCTACGGGGGCGCGGGCGCCCGCCCCGGCACGGTGGTGACGGTGCACAACCTGGCCTTCCAGGGCAGCTTCCCGCGCGCGCTGCTGGCGGAGCTGGAACTGCCGCCCGAGGCCTGGTCGATCGACGGGGTGGAGTATTACGGCGCCATCGGCTTCCTCAAGGCCGGGCTGCGCCTGGCCGACCGCGTCACTACCGTGTCCCCCACCTATGCCGCCGAGATCACCACCGCCGAGGGCGGCATGGGGCTGGAAGGTCTGCTGCGCGCCCGCGGGAGCGAGCTGTCCGGCATCCTCAACGGGCTCGACACCGCCGTGTGGGACCCGGGGCGGGACCCGCACCTCGCCGCGCCCTTCGACACCCGGCGCCTGAAGGCGCGCGAGGCGAACCGCGCGGCGCTGCGCGGCGCCTTCGGGCTGGACGACACCCCCGACGCGCCGGTGCTGGGCGTGGTCAGCCGGCTGACCTGGCAGAAGGGCATGGACCTCGTGCTGGAGGCGCTGCCCGACCTGCTCGGCCACGGCATGCGGCTAGCGCTGCTGGGCAGCGGCGACCGGGCGCTGGAAGCCGGCTTCTCCGAGGCGGCGGCCGCGCATCCCGGCCGCGTCGGCGTACGGCTGGGCTACGACGAGGCCTTGGCGCACGCCATCCAGGGCGGCTGTGACGCGCTGCTGGTGCCCTCCCGCTTCGAGCCCTGCGGCCTGACCCAGCTGTCCGCGCTGCGCTACGGCGCCCTGCCGGTGGTGGCGCGCGTCGGCGGGCTGGCCGACACGGTGATCGACTGCAACACCGTGGCGCTGGCCGCCGGCGTCGGCACCGGGCTGCAATTCGCCCCCACCACCGCCCCGGCGCTGCGGGCGGCGCTGGCCCGCTTGGCGGCGCTGTGGCGCGACCCGAAGGCGTGGCAGCGGGCGCAGCGCAACGGCATGGCCGCCGATCTCGGCTGGACACAGCCGGCCCGGCGCTACGCGGCGCTGTTCCAGGAGGTCCGCTCCGGGGGGTAGCGCCCGCGCAGCCCGGCCGCGCGGCCCGTCACTGCGGCTGGACGCCGGCCTCCCGCAGCACCACGGCCCAGCGGTCCATCTCGGCATCCACGAAGCGGCGCGCTTCGGCCGGCGTGTTGGCCAGGATCCGCTCGGCGCCGAGCTCGGCGAAGCGCTGCCGCAAGGGCCCTTCGGCCATCACGGCGGCGATCTCCCGCTGCAGCCGCTCCACGATCGGCGCCGGCGTGGCCGCGGGGGCGAGCAGGCCCTGCCACACGCTGAAGGTGGCGGCGGGGAAGCCGGCCTCGGCGATGGTGGGCACGTCCGGCATCAGCGCGGAGCGCTGCGCGGAGGACACCGCCAGCGCGCGGGCCTGCCCGGCCTGGGCGATCGGAAAGGCCGAGGGGCCGGCGGTGTAGAGCATGGCCAGGCGCCCGCTCAGCAGGTCCTGGGTCGCGTTGCCGGTGCCGCGATAGGGGATCTCCTCCATCCGCAGCCCGGAGGCGTGAAGGAACAGCAGGCTGACCAGTTGCAGCGCCCCGCCCGTGCCGGTGCTGCCATAGGCGTACTGGCCGGGCTTGGCCCGGAGCAGCTCCACGAACTCGGCCATGTTGTGGGCCGGCAGGTCGTTGGGCACCAGCAGCACCATCGGCCCCTCGGCCACGATGGTGACCGGCGCGAGGTCGCGCTGCGGGTCGTAGTCCAGGCGCGCGTAGAGGGAGCGGTTCACCGCGTGCCCGGTGTTGGTGAACAGGAAGGTGGTGCCGTCGGGGGGTGCCTTGGCCACGGCGGAAGCGCCGATGTTGCCCCCTGCGCCGGTGCGGTTCTCCACCACGAAGCGCTGCGGCAGGCGCTGCGACAGGGCCTCGCAGATCAGCCGGGCGATGATGTCCGTGGGACCGCCCGCCGCGTAGGGCATGATCACCCGCACCGGGCGGGACGGCCAATCGGCCGCCGCGGTTCCGCCCGTGGCCTGGGCGCGGGCCGGGCCGGCCGCGGCGAGAGGCCCCAGCAGGGCGGCGCCGAGCGCGGCGGAGAGCGCCGCGCGGCGCTTCGAAACCGCGAAAGGGTGCGGCGGAATGGTGGATGTCACGGGCTTCGGTTTCCTTCCCCGGCCGCCTCGCCGGCACGGGCCGGCCGGTGGCCTGTGTTCCACGCGGCAGGGCATGTCCGGCGCCGCGCCGGCCGCCGCGGGTGGAGCGCGGGCACGAGCCGGCGAGGCGTGGCCAGCCCCGGCTTGCGGCCGGGATGGCCGCGCGTCCTTGCCCGACCCGCCGCCTCCCTCGCTTGACCGAAAGCGCAACAACCTCAAACATACGTTTGATTGCGTCAAGTTTGTTCCGCCTCCGCGACCGTTCCGGGTACCGAGCCCGGGGTCGGTTCGGGCAGGAGGCGGCGCCGCGGCCGGCATCGCGGCGCCGCGACGGGGCGGGACCTCGCGGCAGGGATAGGGAAAAGGGTCCGGAAATGGCCGACACGAGGATCGCGGTGCTCGGCACCGGCGCCAATGGCAGTTGCGTGGCCGCCGACCTGTGTAATGCCGGGCTCGACGTGTCGCTCTTCGACCAGTGGCCAGCGCATGTCGAGGCGATGCGCGCCAAGGGGCTGCGGATCACCCTGCGGCAGGGCGAGGTGCATGCGGCGGTGCGCGCCCATCACCTCTGCGACCTGGCGGCGCTGAACCCGCGCTTCGACGTCGTGTTCCTGGTCACCAAGGCCTACGACACGCGCTGGCACGCCGAGCTGATCCGGCCCTATCTGAAGGAGGACGGCTTCGTGGTGGGGCTGCAGAACGCCATGACGGCGGAGGCGATCGCCGAGGTGGTCGGGCCGTCGCGGACGCTGGGCTGCGTGGTGGAGCTGTCCTCCTGGTGCTTCACCCCCGGCGAGGTGAAGCGCAACACCGCGCCCGGCAAGACCTGGTTCGGGCTGGGCAGCTTCCACCCCTCCACCGCCGGGCGGGAGGAGGAGGTGGCGGCGGTGCTGCGCCATGCCGGCAAGGTGGAGCTGGTGGAGGACGTGCTGTCGGCGAAGTTCATGAAGCTGGTGGTCAACTCCATGACGCTGGCCACCATGGCGATGATCGGCGGCGACCTGGCCGAGGCGCATCCCGCGGGCATGCGGGAGCTGATGCTGGCGCTGGGCACGGAATCCCTGGCGGTCGGCCGGGCGCTGGGCCGCCCGGTCGTGCCGATCTTCGGGCTGAGCCGCGAGCAGGTGGAAGGGTCCAACGACCTGCTGATGACGCTGGTGGAGAAGCTCAACCGCGACATCGGCCCGGGCCGCGGCGCCAACACCACCCTGCAGGACCACCTCAAAGGACGGCTGAGCGAGGTGGACATGATCAACGGGCTGATCGCCGCGGAGGGTCGCCGCCACGGCATCCCGACGCCGGCCAACGACGCCATGGTCGAGGTGACCCGGCGCATCCATGCCGGCGCGATGAAGCCGGACATGGCCAACATGGCGGTGGCGCTGGAACTGGCCGGCCTGCGCCTCTGAACCTCGCCGCGGCCTTCCCCGGACGGCCGGACGCCCGGCGGGACCGCAGCGCGCGGGCGAGCCGGGATCGTGCCCCGCACCGGCCCGCGTGGCGGTTCTCGCGGATCAGGCCGGGACGGCGCGGATCGCCTCGTCCAGCGTGCCGAAGAGCCGGTCGATCTGCGGCTTCTCCACGATCAGCGGCGGCGAGAGGGCGACGATGTCGCCGGTGACGCGCACCAGGACGCCGTTGTCGAAGCAGCGGCGGAACACCTCGGTGGCGCGGGCGCCGGGGGCACCGGGGCGGGGGGCCAGCTCGATGCCGGCGATCAGGCCGAAGTTTCGCACGTCCACCACGTCGGGGGCGGCGCGCAGGGCGTGGGCGGCGTCCTGCCAGTAAGGCTCGACCGCGCGGGCGCGGCCGGGCAGGTCCTCGGCGCGGTGCAGCTCTAGCGTGGCGATGGCGGCGGCGGAAGCGAGGGGGTGGCCGGAATAGGTGTAGCCGTGGAACAGCTCGATGCCCGCGGGCGAGCCCTCCACGATCGTGCGGAAGATCTCCTCGGAGGCCGCGACGGCGCCCATCGGCACGGCGGCGTTGGTCAGGCCCTTGGCCATGGTCAGGATGTCCGGCGTGACGCCCAGGCGTTCGGCGCCGAAGGGGGTGCCGAGGCGGCCGAAGCCGGTGATCACCTCGTCGAAGATCAGCAGGATGCCGTGCCGGGTGCAGAGCTCGCGCAGGCGTTCAAGGTAGCCCAGGGGCGGCACCAGCACGCCGGTGGAGCCGGCCACGGGTTCCACCATCACCGCCGCGATCGTGTCGGCGCCGTGCAGCGTGACCAGGGCTTCCAGGGCGTCGGCCAGTTCCGCGCCGTGGGGCGGCTGACCGCGGGAAAAGGCGTTCTGCGCCGGCAGGTGCGTGTGGGGGAGGTGGTCCACGTAGGGCAGCATGGCGCCGAACTGCTTGCGGTTGCCGCCGATGCCGCCCACGGACATGCCGCCGAAGCCGACGCCGTGATAGCCGCGCTCGCGCCCGATCAGCCGCACGCGCTGCCCCTGGCCGCGGGCGCGATGGTAGGCGAGGGCGATCTTGAGGGCAGTGTCGGCGCTCTCGCTGCCGGAATTGGTGAAGAAGATGCGGTCCATCCCCGCGGGCGTCAGCTCCGCCACGCGGGCGGCGGCCTCGAAGGCGATGGGATGGCCGAGCTGGAAGGTGGGGGCGAAGTCCAGGATGGCGGCCTGCTTCTGGATGGCTTCCGTGATCTCGCGGCGGCCGTGGCCAGCGTTGCAGCACCACAGCCCGGCGGTGCCGTCCAGGATCTCGCGCCCTTCGGGGGTGAAGTAGGACATGCCCTCGGCCCGGGCGAGCAGGCGGGGATGCGACTTGAAGTAGCGGTTGTCCGAGAAGGGCATCCAGAAGGCGTCGAGGTCGTTGGGTCGGGGAATGCGGATCTCGTTCATCGGCGGAGGCACCACGGGTTGCGGCGGCACGATGGGCGAGGGCGGGGCGGCGGGCAATGCAGCGGAGCGGCGGCGTCTCAGGAGGGGGAGAAAGAATTCTCCCCCTCCCGAACCCTCCCCCTCATCTTTTTTCGGGAGTGCTGCCGCGGTCTGGTCTGCGACGTGGAGTGCGCCGGAGGGCTTAGCCCTCCGGCGACTGAGCCCGCCTGCTCGCGGCACCGTGGAGGGGTGATTTTTTCCTCGCAGGACCGGACGTGTCCGCCACGTCCGCGGCAGCACCTCGAAAGAAGATGAGGGAGGGTACGGGAGGGAGAATGCATTCTCCCTCCCGGGCCACCCGCGCCGACCGGCGCGCATCAGCCCTGCGCCGGTTGCGCCGGCGGGGCGGCGGCGCCACATGCCCGCCGAGAGGGCCACCGAATGTTCATCGAGACCGAACCCACCCCCAATCCCGCCACCCTGAAGTTCCTGCCCGGGCAGGACGTGATGGGCAGCCGCGGCACGGCGGATTTCAGCGATGCCGCGGCCGCGATGCGCTCGCCACTGGCCGAGCGCATCTTCCAGCTGGACGGCGTGTCGCGCGTGTTCCTGGGCGCCGACTTCGTCACCGTGACCAAGTCCGAGGACGTGGAGTGGCAGTCGCTCAAGCCGATGGTGCTGGGCGCGATCATGGAGCACGCCCTGGCCGGCCGCCCCGTGCTGGCCGAGGACGCCGCCGAGGAAGCGGAGGAGGACACCGATCCCGCCGATGCCGAGGTGGTGGCGCAGATCAAGGACCTGCTCGACACCCGCGTGCGTCCGGCGGTGGCCGGCGACGGCGGCGACATCGTGTTCCGCGGCTTCCGCGACGGGGTGGTGCGGCTGCACATGCAGGGCGCTTGTTCCGGCTGCCCGTCCTCCCGCGCCACGCTGAAGCACGGGGTGGAAACGATGCTGCGCCACTACGTGCCCGAGGTGGTGTCGGTGGAGCAGGTCGAGGCCTGATCCACCCTTGCCGGGAAGGGGCGGTTGGCCCTTTTCCGGCTGCCGGCTTTTCTGGCCGGCGGCTTGCCGGGCTGGTGGCTTTCCCTGCCAGCGGTTTTCGCAGGGTCCAGCATTCGCGGCGTCCGGCTTCCCCGGCTCCTGGTTTTATCCGGCTGCCGGCGTTTCCCGCCGAGGGTTTTGGTGGTTCTGCGGGCGTCCGGCGTTCCCGGCCGTCGCCGCCCCTTGCGCCCGGCGCGGGCAGCCGCGCACCCGTGACCCTGCATCGGTGATTCCGCGGACGCTGCGCGCCGCGGGGGTCACAGCCTGCGGGATCGTGACGTTGTCCGGTTCCGCCGTGGCGGTGGAACCTTGCTTGCCTGCTTGACCCCCGGGGAAATCGAGCGCATCGCGGAAAGCCTCGAATCCCTGGTTCCCGGAGCCCGTTCTGCTCGCATTGCGTGTGATCCCCTGCCTGGACGTGAAGGACGGACGCGTCGTGAAGGGCGTGAACTTCGTGTCCCTGCGCGATGCCGGCGATCCCGTGGAACAGGCCCGGCTCTACGACGCCGAGGGCGCGGACGAGATCACCTTTCTCGACATCGGCGCGACGCATGAGAACCGCGGCACCATGCTGGACGTGGTGTCGCGCACCGCGGCGCAGGTGTTCATTCCCCTGACCGTGGGCGGCGGCGTGCGTTCGGTCGAGGATGTGCGCGGGCTGCTGCTGGCAGGGGCCGACAAGATCTCCATCAACTCCGCCGCGGTGGCCGACCCGGACCTGGTGCGCCAGGCGGCGGAAGCCTTCGGCTCGCAGGCCATCGTGGTGGCGGTGGATGCGCGCTCGGCGGGCCCCGGGCGGTGGGAAGTCTTCACCCATGGCGGGCGGCGCGGCACCGGCATCGACGCGGTGGACTGGTGCCAGCGCGTCGCCTCGCTGGGTGCGGGGGAACTGCTGCTGACCTCCATGGACCGCGACGGCACCAAGTCCGGCTTCGACCTCGACCTGCTGCGCGCGGTGCGGGCAGCGGTGCGGCTGCCCCTCGTGGCCTCCGGCGGCGTGGGGGAGGTGGGCCACTTCGTGGAGGGCGCGCGCACCGGGGCGACCGGGTTGCTGGCGGCCAGCGTGTTCCATTACGGCGAGATGCGCATCGCCGAGGCCAAGGCGGCGCTGTCCGCCGCCGGCCTGCCGGTGCGCCCCGCCACTGAAAGTCCCGGCGCGGGGGAGGCGGCCTGAGCAGCATGGCCAAGGATCTGAAGCGGGCCGGCAAGGCCACCAAGACCAAGAAGAAGGAACCCGTCGCCAAAGCTCGGGCGGTGCGGCTGCCCTTGCCCGAAGGCGTACCGGCGGTGCCGGCCAAGCCGAGCAAGCGCGCCCGCGTGGCCGAGAGCCAGCACCTGGCACCCCTGGATCTCGCGAGCGGACCGGCGGAGGCCGTCATCCTGGACCGGCTGTGGCGGACCATTGAGCAGCGCCGGCTGACCGGCGACGTCCATGTTTCGCATTCCGCCCGGCTGCTGGCGCGCGGCACCGCCAAGGTCGCCCAGAAGCTGGGCGAGGAAGCGGTGGAATGCGTGATCGAGGCGACGCTGGGCAACCGCGAGGCCACGGTGCTGGAAAGCGCCGACGTGCTGTATCACCTGCTGCTGGTCTGGGTGGATGCCGGCATCCGGCCCGAACAGGTCTGGGCAGAGCTGGTGCGGCGCGAAGGCATCAGCGGCATCGTGGAAAAAGCGTCCCGCCCCAAAGGCATCGTCCGCGCAGCGCGCACCACCAAGCTGCCCTGACCCGCGGCCAGCCCTTGGCGCCGGGCTGGGTTCTGCCGTTCGGGTGGGACGGGGGTTCTGGGTATTCGGGCCGTGGCCAAGGGGGCTCTGCCCCCTTGGAGCCCCCGCGAGGAGCTTAGGCTCCTCGACCTCATGAGTGCCTCCGGCGGGGGCGGGTTGGCCCACGTCGTCCCAGTAGACCGCCCTGTCCCAACCCGCCCCCGCCGGAGGCACTCAACGCGGGGTCCGGGGAGTTCGTAACTCCCCGGCGGGGTCCAGGGGCAGCGCCCCTGGCCAACGTCGGAAAACCAGGAATCCCCGCCCTACCGGAACGGCGAAGCCCGGCCCGAAGCCAGGGACAAGGCTGGTGGGTGGGTGGATGCGGGTGGTTCCCCCTTGCGCGGCAGCGTGGCGCGCCGCACGAAGGCGGCGCGGCTTGCGGGAGGAGTTCAGTTCATGCCGGTATCCGGCCTGCCACCCTATGACGAGGGGAACATCTTTGCCCGCATCCTGCGCGGCGAGATCCCGGCCAAGCGCGTGCACGAGGACGAGTGGGCGCTGGCCTTTCACGACATCGCGCCGCAGGCGCCGGTGCATGTGCTGGTGATCCCCAAGGGTCCCTACGTGTCGCTGGCGGATTTCACGGCCCAGGCCAGCGATGCGGAGATCGGCGGTTTCTGGCGGGCGGTGGGCAAGGTGGCCCGCGACCTCGGGCTGGAGGAGAAGGGGTTCCGCACGCTCAGCAACATGGGCTTCGATGGCGGGCAGGAAGTGCCGCACTTCCACGTCCACCTCTTCGCCGGCCGCCCGCTGGGCCGCATGGTTTCGCCGGCCGGCTGATTGCGCTCACCCAGGATGAGCGAACCTTTCACGGGCGCCGCCGAGGCGCGGGCGGCACTGGACGCGGCGGGCAAGCTGCCCGACCCGGAGCTGGACATCGCCGGCGTGGCACTGCAGTTCGCCCGGCTCGACGCGCCGGAGGCCGACTGGCTGGCCACCCGGCGCCACCTGTCCGACCTGGCGCGGGAAGCGGTGGCGGCCGCGGCGGCGGATCCGGAGGCCGATGGCGGCGACCCGCAGGCGCGGCGGGCCGTGCTGGCGCGGGTGATCCATGGCTGGGGCGGCTATGCCGGCGACACCGAGAGCTACGACGCGCCCGAGAACGCCAACCTGATCCGGGTGGTCGAGCGTCGGCGCGGCCTGCCCGTGGCGCTGGGCATCCTGTGGCTGCACGCGGCCGAGGCGGCGGGCTGGGGCGCGCACGGCATCGACTTCCCCGGGCATTTCCTGCTGGGGATCGAGGGCGCGCGAAGCCAGTCGGTGATCGACCCGTTCAGCGGCGGCACGGCACTGGCCGCGCCCGAGCTGCGGGCGCTGCTCAAGCGCGTGTCCGGCGGCCGGGCGGAGCTGCGGCCCGGCCTGCTGGCGCCGATGGACCGGCGCTCCGTGCTGCTGCGGCTGCAAACCAACATCCGCCTGCGCCGGATGTCGGGGGGAGATCTTGCGGGCGCGCTGACCTGCACGGAGGACATGCTGCGCCTGGCGCCGGATGCCTCCGGCCTGTGGCGCGAGGCAGGGATCATGAACCAGCGCTTGGACCGGATCGGGGCGGCGCTGAACTGCCTCAACCGGTTCCTGGAATTGGTGCCGAGTGGTGCGACGGCCGAGCAGGTTCGCGAGCTGATCGAGGAACTGCGGCAGCGGCTGAACTAGCGCTTCCGGCCAAACTCCCGAAGAAGGACGGGGGTCCGGGGGAATTCCTTCCCCCGGCTTTCTTTCCCCCTTCCTCAAAGCACGTAGTTCAACCCTTGCCAGCCCAGCCACACCATGCACAGCAGCATGGCGGTGCCGATCGCGCAGCCCAGCGCGGTGAGGGCGATGCCCCAGCCGATGACCTTGTTGTCGTGCTCCACCACGCCGAGCGCCATGACGATGCAGCCGAAGGCGGGCGGGCCGTTGGTGCCGGGGCCGGGCAGGATCAGCAGCAGCGCGACGTAGACCGCCAGCCAGCCCACGATGCGGTCCCCGGCGCGGGAAGCGAACCAGCCCGGGCGCGGCCGCACGTAGCGCTCGATGCGGCCCAGCCAGCGGGAGGAGCCGCTGGCCAGGCGCAGCAGGTCTGTCCGCTTCATGGACTGCCGCGCCATGAAGTCCGGCAGGGTCGGGGTGCGCCGCCCCAGGCCCATCTGCAGCCCCAGCAGCAGGATCGGCAGGCCGAACACCACCGAGGCCGCGGGCAGCAGCGCCGGCAGGCAGAGCATCAGCAGCAGCAGGCCGAAGGCGCGGTCGTCGAAGGCGGCGGCCATCTCGCCCAGGGTGATGCGCTCGCCCGGGCAGGTGGCGGCGACCTCGGCCACGAGGCGGGAGATCGGGGCGCCGGCCTGGTGCTCGGGGGTGACCGCGGCGGGCAGGGGGGCCGAAAGCACGGAAGGGCGGGAACCATCCATCCTGGGCGGGATCTCCTCGGCTGGGTCGCGGCGGGAAGCCTGGCCGCGGGGGAGCGACGGCGGATGGAGCGCGCACACAGGCGCCGAACGGGGTCGCTCGGCCAGATCGGTACCCTAGTAGCTTGAATCCCGGTGAGGGAGCGTGGAATCGGGCAACCAAGTGTTTCGCGGGGGAAGCGGGTCAGATCGGCAGGGCGGTGGTGGCCTTGACCCGTTCCATGGCGAAGCGGCCGGTGACCTTGCGCAGGGAGGGCACGGCGGCGACGAAGCGGCGGTAGAACTCGTCGTAGGCAGCCATGTCCGGCACCACCACGCGCAGCAGGTAGTCCACGTCGCCGCCCAGGCGCCAGCATTCCGCCACCTCCGGCATGTCCGCCACCACGCGGGCGAAGCGCCCGATCCATTCGGCGGAATGCTCGCCGGTTTCCAGCGCCACGAAGACCGAGACGCCCAGGCCCACCCGCGCCGGGTCCAGCAAGGCGACGCGGGCGGTGATCACGCCCTCCGCCTCCATGCGGCGGATGCGCTTCCAGCAGGGGGTGGCGGTGAGCCCGACCTGGGCGGCGATCTCGGCCAGGGACAGCGAGGCGTCAGCCTGCAGCAGCCGCAGGATGGCGCGGTCGAGATGGTCCAGCTCGGGCGTCGCGGTCATCCAGCAGGTTCCTTTCCGTTCCCGCCGGTCCTGTAGCATGGTTTTCTTTCGCTTGCGCGATATCGCGGGCTGGGGAGAAAACCTTGCCAAAATCCCGGGAATCCCTGCTCATGCCCGCCTTGCTTCGACGATCCCTGCTCGCCGCCCTGCTGCCCGCCGCGCTGCCGCCGCTGCTGCCCGCCCGCGCCGCCCTGGCCCAGCCCGAGGCTGCCTGGCCGGACCGGCCGGTGCGGCTGATCATCCCCGTGGCGCCGGGCGGCAGCCTGGACATCGTGGGCCGCGTGCTGGCCAAGCGGCTCACCGCCACGCTCGGCCATCCCGTGGTGGCGGAGAACATGGCGGGGGCGGGCAGCAACCTCGCCTTCGAATACGTCGCCCGCGCCCGGCCGGACGGCTACACGCTGCTGGTCGGCTCCGACGTGCTGGCGATCAACCCGGCGCTGTACCCGCGCGTCGGCTATGACCCCGCCCGCGACTTCGTCGGCGTGGCCGAGGCGGTGCGCGCGCCGCAGGTGCTGGTGGTGCGCGACGGGCTGGAAGCGCGCGACCTCGGCGGCTTCCTGGCGCTGGCGCGGGAAGCCGAAGGGCGGATCACGATGGCCTCGCAGGGCAATGGCAGCCTCGGCCACCTCGCGGGGGCGCTGCTGAGCCGTGCCTCGGGGGCGGGCTGGACGCATGTGCCCTATCGCGGCGGCGGGCCGGCGGTGGTGGACCTGGTGGGCGGCCACGTGGACGCGCTGCTGGTGACGCTGCCGGCGGCGATCGAGCAGATCCGCGCCGGCCGCATCCGCGCCCTGGCCGTGACCTCCGCCGCGCGCGACCCGGCCCTGCCGGGCGTGCCGACGGTGGCCGAGAGCGGCTTTCCCGGCTTCGAGGTGGTGACCTGGCAGGGCATCGTCGCCCCCGCCGGCACGCCGGCGCCGATCGTGTCGCGGCTGGCGGCGGAGATCGCCCGGGCGCTGGCGCTGCCGGAGGTGGGCGACCAGCTGCGTGCCCAGGCCCTCCAGGTGACCGGCACGGGCGCCGACGCCTTCACGGCGCTGATCCGCGCCGAGGCGGCGCGCTGGCCGGAGGTGGTGCGCGCGTCCGGGGCGCGGGTGGACTGAGGCGGGGACGCCGGTCGCCGGGAGGGGGAGAAGGAATTCTCCCCCTCCCGGACCCTCCCCCTCATCTTTTTTCGGGAGGCTGCCGCCGTCGGGGTTGAGACGTCGGGTGCGCCGGAGGGCTGGGCCCTCCGGCGACGGCGATGGCAGCCCGTGCAGCGTGCAATGAACGTTTTTTTGGCTTGAAGCGCCCCACGTCTCAACCCCGACGGCGGCAGCCTCCTGAAATAAGATGAGGGTGGGTCCGGGAGAGAGAATTCCTTCTCCCTCCCGGTGCCGCCCGCGCTCAGCGGCCCGGCGCGGGGGCGGACCGTGACATGATGAGCGCATCGGTGGGCGAGCCGTTCCTCGCGGTTCTGGACAGAGCTTGTGTTCGGCCGTCACCCATGCGGGACTTCGCCGCAACCTGTTCCCGGCGCACGTGCTCCCTCGCATCCTCCTTCCCGCCCTCCTGCTCGGAGGCTGCTTGGGCCTGCGCCCCGCGCTGGCGGAGGAGGTGCCGGCCACGGGCAGCGATTTCGGCGGCGTCGGGCTGATCGAGACCCGCAACGCCCGGCTGCGGGAGGACGGCACGCTGGAAGCGGGCGCGTCGCTGCGCCACCAGCGGCGCTTCTTCTTCCTCAACTTCCAGGCCCTCCCTTTCCTGGAGGGCACCTTCCGCCTCAGCGAGCGGCTGAACGGCACCACCGGCAGCGGCACCACCACCGACCGCGCGCTGGACCTGAAGCTGCGGCTGCTGGCGGAGGGCGAGTGGAACCCGGCGCTCGCGATCGGGCTGCAGGACCTGATCGGCACCGGCATCTATGCCGGGGAATACCTCGTGGCCTCCAAGCGGTGGAACCGCTTCGACCTCAGCCTCGGGCTGGGCTGGGGGCGGCTGGGCACGGGGGAGGACCTGCGCAACCCGCTGGCCGCCCTGTCGGGGCGGTTCGAGGACCGCCGGCGCTCGGTGGGGCGGGGCGGCACGCTGCGGACGGACCTGTTCGGCGGCGGCTCGGTGTCGCTGTTCGGGGGGGTGGAATACTCGATCCCCGCGCTGGACACGCCCTTCGGGGTGGTGGACGGGCTGCGCGCCAAGCTGGAATGGTCGGGCGACGACCTGCGCGACGAGCGCGGCGGCTACCCGGCCCGCACCGAGGGGCTGCGCGGCCGGGCGGCGACGCGGCTGAACGCCGGGCTGCAATGGTCGAACGACACCATCGATGCCGGGGTCAGCTTCGTGCACGGCACGGACCTGCTGTTCCGCGTGTCGTTCCGCCTGGACCCCGCCGACCCGCCGCGCGTGCCGCGCCCGCCGCCGCCGGCGCTCGCCGCCCAGCCCGTGGCGGCGGGGCAGGGCAGGCCGTCCGGGTCCGCTGGGGGCTACGGGCAGGCAGGCCTGTCCGGGCTGTCAGGGCCGGTCGCGGGGGGCACGCTCGTTCCCGGCCGCGCCGCGGCGGAAGCCGGCGCCGAGGCCACCCTGCCGCAGCGCCTGTTCGCGGCGCTGACGGCGGCCGGCTTCCGCCCGCTCGCCGTGGCGCTGGACGGGGCGGAAGCGCGCATCGCCGTGGCGGACGGGCCGTTCCGCACCCTGGCGCAGGTCGCCGCCCGGGTGGCGCGCGCCGCCGAGCCGATCCTGCCGCCGCAGGCGCGGGCGCTGCGGGTGTCCTGGTGGCTGGGCGGTGCCGAGGTCGCCCAGGTGCTGGCGCCGCGCGACAGCCTGCTGGGCCCGGCGCGCGGCACCGGCAGCCCGGAGGAAGCCTTCGCCGACACCGTGCTGCTGCCCGCCACCGGCGAAGGCTGGCCCGGCGAGGTGCGAGCGCCCGACACCGCCTTCACCTACGCCCTGGAACCGCGGCTGGCGCTGATCCTGGGCGACCCGTCCCGCACCATGCGTTGGCAGGCCGGGGCGGCGGCGGGGGCGCGGCTGCAGTTGGGCGCCGGCTTCGGCCTGGCGGGGGCGGTGCAGCAGGTGCTGGCCGGCAACCTGGACGAGGGCCTGCCCTCCGACAGCCGGTTGCCGCACGTGCGCAGCGACTACGCGCTCTATGCCCGCGACGGGAAGACTTCGATCCCCGCCCTGTATGCCGAGCGGATCTGGAACCTCGCCCCGGATGTCTTCGCCCGCGCCACTGCCGGGCTGCTGGAGCCGATGTTCGGCGGCGTTTCGACCGAGGCGCTGTGGCGCCCGAGCGGTGCCTCCTGGGCGGTGGGGCTGGACCTGAACTGGGTGCGGCAGCGCGACACGGACGGGCGCTTCGGCTTCCGGAACTATTCCGTCACCACCGGGCACGCCTCGCTCTACGCCGACCTGCCGGTGTGGAACCTCTACGCCGTGCTGCGCGCCGGCCGCTACCTGGCCGGGGACTGGGGCGCCACGCTGGAACTGGGCCGGCGCTTCGACAGCGGCATCGAGGTCGGCGGCTTCGCCACCCTGACGGACGTGCCGTTTTCCCGCTTCGGCGAAGGCTCCTTCGACAAGGGGATCTATGTCCGCTTCCCGCTGGACCTGCTGGGCGCCAACAGCCGCGCCGTGGGCCAGGCGCTGATCCGCCCGGTGCAGCGCGACGGCGGCCAGCGCCTGGCGGTGGACAACCCGCTGTGGACCGTCACCCGCGACGGCCGCGCCGACGCCCTGCGCCGCGGTGTGTCCGGCTTTGCGGAGTGATGCGCCCGCCGGACGCGAACCCCCGCCGGGCCGGCCTGCCGCGGGACGCCGTGGTTGCTGTGCCGGGGAGTGGGTTCGCGTTCGGGGTGGCTTCGGTGGAGCCTGGCTGTTCGGGCCTGGGCCAGAGGGGCCCTGCCCCTCTGGACACCCCGCGAGGAGCTTAGGCTCCTCGACCTCATGAGTGCCTCCGGCGGGGGCGGGCTCGGACAAGGTTTGTCCGGGTGGCCTAACCTCGGCCATCCCCCGCCCCCGCCGGAGGCACTCAACGTGGGGTCCGGGGAGTTTAAACTCCCCGGCGGGGTCCAGGGGCAGCGCCCCTGGCCAACGTCGGAACACCCAGGACCAACCAGGGCCACCCGAACGCGAACCCACCCCCCGGTACAAGGACCGCAGCGGAACCGCGTCAGGCCGGCGACCAGGCGGAGCCCGCGTCCGGCAGGGTGGAGCGCGGCTCCGGGACCGGCTCGGGCGCCGGGGCCGGGGCGGGTTGCGGGGCGTCGGCGCGGGCGGTGGTCAGCCAGGCTTCGGCGGCGTCGCGCAGGGAGGTGACGCAGTGGTCGGGGGCTTCGCCGTCGCACAGGGCAGAGAGCAGGGGGCCGCCGCGGTCGCCGCCCCAGGCGCCCACCATCAGCACGGCGCCGGGGAAGCGGCGGCGCAGGCGGCGCAGGGCATAGCGGGCGCTGGCGGCGCTGCTGCCGCCTTCCAGCAGGGACAGGCAGACGCCGCGCACGGCCGCCCCGCCGCGGGTGGCCAGGGCGGGGTCGCGCAGGGCCTCGTTGGGCAGCACGGCGGTGCCGAGCCCGTGCTGCGCCAGCACCTGCGCCAGCATGGCGGCGGCCTGGGCGTCGAAGCGGCCGCGCCCGGCCAGGCACAGCACTGCGCCGGGCTGCTGCCAGGACGGGGCAGGGCCGACCGGCGGGGCCGCGACGCCGCGCATCTCCGAGGGGTCGCCGGGCTCGGGGGCCACGGGGCCCTCGCCCAGCACCGGCTCCGCCACGTCCTCGTGCTCGGACAGCTCGTCCAGCAGGTTGTCCACGCGCTCGCGCACCGCGTCCATGCGGGCCTGGTCCAGCGCGTCGCGCGCGGCGTCGGCCTGCGCCAGGGCGAGGCCGGGCAGCGCGACCTCGTCGTAATAGGCGGCCAGGGGGGCGGCGCGCAGCTGGGTTTCGGCCTGCTCGGTCAAACCGTCGCCGTCGCCGGCCAGGGCGCGCTGATAGAAGGCTTCGGGCGGTTTCAGGGCTTCGCGGTCGCCCAGCATCACGTCGAGGAATTCCAGCTGGTCGACGTGGCGGCCCAGCACCACCAGCCCCACGGTCAGCGGGGTCGCCAGCAGCATGCCCAGCGGGCCCCAAAGCCAGGCCCAGAAGGCGGTGGCCAGCAGCACCGCCACGGGGGACAGGCCGGTGCTGTGGCCGTAGATCATCGGCTCCACCGCGTTGCCCATCAGCGGCTCGGCCACCAGGAACAGCGCCAGGGTCCAGAGCAGCGTGGTCCAGCCGGGGTCCACCGCCATGGCCAGCAGGATGGGGAAGGCCGCGGCGATGAAGCCGCCCACGAAGGGCACGAAGCGCATCAGCCCGGCCAGGATGCCCCAGAGCAGCGGCGAGGGGATGCCGATCAGCCACAGGCCCAGCGTGATCCCCAGGCCGAAGCCGGTGTTCACCACCGTTTGCGCCAGGAAGTAGCGGCTGAGCCGGTCGGCCGCGTCGTCCAGCGCCGCGGTGGTGCGCTGCAGGTCGCGCGAGCCCATCAGCTTGATCAGCCGGTCGCGCATGTCTTCCCGGTACAGCAGTAGGAAGATCACGAAGACGATCACGATGCCCAGCTTGGCCACCGGGCCGAGCAGCGGCTCGATCACGCGCTGCAGCAGTTCCAGCGTGCCGGGGTCGGGCTGGCGGACCTCCACGGGAAAGGGCCGCGCCTCGTTGGCGGGCAGGGCCGGTAGGGCTTCGGGCTGTTCCCGCTGCGACAGGCTCTGGCCGAGGTCGTGCAGCAGGTTGGCGAAGCGCCCGACCATGCCCGAGCCGCCGGTGAGGTCGTCGATCTTGCGGCTCACCGTGGCCTGGTAGCGCGGCAGCTCCATGGCCAGTTCGGCCATCTGCTTGCCCATTACCAGCCCGATCGCTGCCAGCAGCCCGAAGGCCAGCGCTGCCGTGACCAGCACCGCCGCCACCCGCGGCACGTGCACCCGCCGCAGCTGCCGCACCGCCGGGGCCAGCACGAAGCAGAGCAGCGCCGCCAGCACCAGCGGCACCAGCAGTTCTCGCGCGAAGTACAGCACCGCCACCACGGCGGCCGCGGCGTAAAGCACGCCGAAGCCCGAGCCGGGCACGCCGGCGGGGGACACGTGCACCTGGGAGTTCAGCTTCACGCGCCGCAGGCTGACGGGAAAGGGCATCGGGGTCCTGCGGCTGGCGTCCGGGAAGCGGGGCATGCGGGGGGGTCCTGGGCGCCGGGCAATCCCCACCATGCACCGCGGGCACCGGGGCCCACGGCGAATGGTCAACGCAAGCTGCCGTGAGGAAGTTCCGGCCCGGGTGTCACGCCGCTTCGCGCAGGGGCGCGCCGCCCGCCCTGCGGCGAAGGGCGCCGCTACCGCGGCCGTTCCTCAGCGCAGCAGCACGCCGTGCTGGCGGAGGAAGTCCAGCAGGGGCAGCAGCGGCAGGCCGAGGATGGCGGCCTGCTCACCCTCCACGCGGTTGAACAGTTGCGCGCCCAGCCCTTCCAGCCGGTAGGCGCCGACGGAATGCAGCAGCGCCTCACCCTCGGCCTCCAGGTAGCGGTCCAGGAAGGCGTCGGAGAAGTCGCGCATCACCAGCCGCGGCGTGGCGAGGTGGTGCCAGATCCGGGCGCCGTTGCGCCAGCACAGCAGCGCCGTGTGCAGCCGGTGCTCCCGGTTGCGCAGGGTCTGCAGGTGCGCCCGGGCTTCGGCGAGGTCGCGCGGCTTGTCGAACCAGCGCTCCTCGCCGTCGACCTGGCAGGTGAGGAGCTGGTCGGCGCCGATCACCAGCGCGTCCTCCGCGCCGTTGCGCGCCAGCCGGTCGGCGATCCGGCGGGCCTTGGCCTCCGCCAGCAGCAGGGCGGCCTCGCCGGAGGGGAAGCCCTCGGCGCGGGCGCTGGCCTTGAGGCTTTCCTCGTCCACCGCGGCCGGCAGTGCCTCGAAGCGCAGGCCGGCGGCGCGCAGCACCGCCGTCCGCGCGGCGGAGGCGCTGGCCAGCACCAGCGCCGGCCGTTCTGCCTGCACCGGCGGGACCGCTGCGCCGCTCACCCCTGCGGCTGCACCGTCGGGGGATTGGCCGGGTGCGGCGTGCTCGGCGCCACCTCGGGCGGCGAGGCCGGGCTGTCCGGCAGGGTGCCCGGGCGCGGGTCGGAGGGGATCTGCGGGGTCGGCGCCGGCGGGCTGGCCGGCGGGATCTCGGGCGCCGTGGGGCTGTTGGGGATGGTCGGGGTCGGCTGAGTCGGGTCGGACATGCGGCCTGCGCTCCTGCTGGCGGGCGGTGCAACACACACCCGCCCGCGCCTGCCGGTTCAAGCCCCGGCGTGCCACGAGGTTGCGCACCCCCCGCCCAACCCATGCCCCCGGACACCCTCCCGCCCCGGGCGGATCACCGCCGTCCTGGGTGCCGCTGCTTCGCCGGGGCTGGGTGAGACGGGTGGTCCTGAAGTGTTCGGGCCTGGGCCAGAGGGGCTCTGCCCCTCTGAACACCCCGCCAGGAGCTTAGGCTCCTGGACCTTATGGGTGCCTCCGGCGGGGGCGGGTTGGACAGTGCTGTCCATCATGGCTGCCGTCGGCCATCCCGCCCCCGCCGGAGGCACTCAAAGTGGGGTCCGGGGAGTTTAAACTCCCCGGCGGGGTCCAGGGGCAGCGCCCCTGGCCAACGTCCGAACACCCAGGAACCGACCGACACCCACCGGCCCGAGCGAAGCAGCGGCACCCGGAACGGCGATGGCCGACCGGGTCAGGGGGAGTCGGGCTGGGCCAGGGCGGTGGCGGCCGGGTCGCGGGGCGGGGTGAGGGTGGCGGGGCGGGCGCGGCGGGCGTGCCAAGCTTCCTTGAGTTGGAGGACGGTGGCGGCGGTTTCCTCGATGGAGCGGCGGGTGACGTCGATCACGGGCCAGCCATGGGCGGTGCAGAGACGGCGGGCGGCCAGGATCTCGGCCTTCACTGCATCCTGGTCGACGTAGTCGGTGGCGTCCTGGCGCATGCCGACGGCGCCGATCAGGCGCAGGCGGTGGCGGCGGATCTCGATCAGGGCGGCGACGTCGATGGTCAGGCCCACCACCGGGCAGGGCGGGTCCTCCAGCTCGGTGGGCAGGGGAGCACCGGGGACGATGGGGACGTTGGCTGCCTTGATGCCGCGGTTGGCCAGATAGAAGCAGGTCGGCGTCTTGGAGGAGCGGGACACGCCGACGATGCAGACATCGGCCTCGTGGATGCCGGCGGTGCCCTGGCCGTCGTCGTGCGCCAGGACGTAGTGCATGGCGTCGATGCGGCGGAAATAGTCGGCGTCCAGCACGTGCTGGGCGCCGCGCTTCTCCTTGGCGCTCTCGCCGATCTCGGCCTGCAGCAGGTCCAGCATGGGGTCCAGCACCGACAGCGAGCGTACCCCGAGTTTGCCGATGAACTCCTCCAGGGAATGCCGGATCGAGCGGTCGGCGATGGTGTAGAGCACCGGCCCCGGCTCCGCCTGAATGCCTTCCAGCACCTGTTCCAGCTGGAAGCGCGAGCGCACCAGGAACCACCGATGCTGGATGGCGTGCGGGTCCTCGAAGCGGGCGAGGGTGGCGCGCGTCATGGAGCTGAGCGTTTCCCCGGTGCTGTCGGACACGAGGTGCAGGTTGATGGCGCGTGGGGGCATGGCGGTGTCCTGGCGGTTCCCGGGGGCAGGATAGGCTGGGGAGGATAACGGGGAAGACTGGGGGAGTCGGGGAAAACTCCGGGGCCTGACTCCGGGCCTGGGAGAGTCGGGGACGGTGAGTCACCTGCCGTTCCATCCGGGAGAACCGGCGGCGTGACTCAGGCCGATGCGGGGGCTGAGTCAGGGACTCGCTGACTCCGCGCCGAGTCACGGCATTTCCCGATCTGTGGATAACCCGGGTCTGAGTCTGTGGGCGGGCTGCGTCCTCGTTATCCACAGGCCCCCTTAACCACCACAGACTCTTCTCTGACTCATATCTTTGAGTGAGAAGGGCGCCATGGACACGCCGGACAAGCCGATCCTTCGTACCCTTGCCGGTGAGTCCGTGTGGCCGCCACCGATGTGGCTGATGCGCCAGGCCGGGCGGTACCTGCCCGAATACCGTGAGGTGCGCGCCCAAGCGGGGGACTTCATCGCCCTGTGCACTAACCCGGAACTGGCGGCGGAGGTGACTCTGCAGCCCCTGCGCCGCTACGGCTTCGACGCGGCCATCCTGTTCTCCGACATCCTGATGGTGCCCTGGGCCATGGGCCAGCCGCTGCGCTTCGCCGAAGGCGAGGGGCCGTTGCTGGAACCCGTGCGCGACGCGGCCAGCATTGGGGCGCTGCGGGTGACGGGAGTCGCGGAACGCGCGGCGCCGATCTTCGAGACCGTGGCCCGGGTGCGCGCCCTGCTGGACGTGCAGCACCAGCGCAGCGCCCTGATCGGCTTCGCCGGATCGCCCTGGACGGTGGCCTGCTACATGGTGGAGGGGCGCGGCGGCGGCGAGTTCGCGCAGGCCCGGCGGCTGGCCTACAGCGACCCTGCCCTGTTCGGCCGACTCATCCGCTCGCTCACCGACGCCACGGCGGAATACCTGCTGGGCCAGGTGGAGGCCGGCGCCGAGGTGCTGATGCTGTTCGACAGCTGGGCCGGGCTGCTGCCGCCGGCGCAGTTCCGCCGCTGGGTGATCGAGCCCACGGCCGAGCTGGTGCGCCGGCTGCGCAAGCGGCTGCCGGCGGGCTTCCCGATCATCGGCTTTCCCCGGCTCGCCGGGCCGCTGCTGGTGGAATACGCCCAGCGCACGGGCGTGCAGGCGGTGGGGCTGGACACCGCCATGGACCCGCGCTGGGCCGCCGCCAACCTGCCGCCCAACCTGGCGCTGCAGGGCAACCTGGACCCCCAGGCCCTGGTGTCCGGCGGCCCCGCCCTGGAAGCCGAGGCGCGCGCCCTGCTCGCCGCGCTGCGCGGCCGCCCGTTCATCTTCAACCTCGGCCACGGCATCGTCCCGCCGACTCCCCCCGAGCACGTCGCCGCCCTGGTCCGCCTCGTGCGGACCGGCTGAGGCGGCGGCGCGGGAGGCTTTCCGGGACTGGAAGCCGCGGCTTCGGGGGGCGGTGCGCTAAGTGGCCCGCAGGGGGCGCCGCCCCCTGCACCCCAGGCAAAGGCGAAGCCTTTGCCCGCGCCGGGGACCTCGTAGGTCCCCGTACCCCGCCGTGAGTTGGAGTTGGTGGACAGGTGGGGCACTTCGCGGGCGCAGCCGCCGCGAAGTGCCCCACCTGTCCACCAACTCCGTTCTTTTACGAATGGGAGGTCCAGGAACATCAGTTTCCCGGCGGGGGAGCGCGAGGGGGCAGAGCCCCCTCGTGAGCCACCCAGAGCCACGCCCCCGAAGCCACGGCGTCAGCCCTGCGGAGACTCCCGGGACACCGCCGTGGCCCAGGCCAGCAGGGGTTGCCAGAGGGCGGTTTCGGCGGTGGAGCCGGCGGCCATGCCGATGTGGCCGGCGGGGGCGTCGTGCAGGACGGCGCGGGGCAGGCGGGCGGCCAGGGCGCGGGCGCTGTCGGGGGGGACGATGCGGTCGCGGTGGGGAATGGCCAGGAAGCTGGGGCCGGGCCAGTCGGCGGGGTCCACGACGCGGCCGGCGACGCGCCAGCGCAGGCGGGCGGGGGTGTTCTCGCCGTACCAGCCGGCCAGGGTTTCGCGGGCCACGGGGGCGGGCAGGGGGATGCCGTCGTTGAGCCAGTCCTCCAGCGCCACGAACAGGGTTGTGCGAGGAGAAGCCGGGTCCAGGCGGGGGAAGCCACGGAACTTGCGCGACACGCCGAAGGGGTCGAGGCCGGAAAACAGCGCCTGCAGCGCTTCCACGGGCAGGGTGCCGGTGGCGGCCAGGGCGGGCTCCAGCGCGGGCAGCAGGGCGGCCAGGGCGCGCGAGCGGGCCTCGGCGCCGTCGGCCCAGAAGTCCCAGGGGGTGGCGAGCAGGGCCAGGCCGCGCACCAGCTCGGGGCGGCGGATCGCCGCGGCCAGGGTCAGCAGCCCGCCCATGCAGTAGCCGGCCAGGATCACCGGCCCGCCCGTGGCGGCCTGGGCGGCAGCCAGGGCGCGTTCCAGCCGGCCGGCGATGAAGCCGGTCAGGTCCATGCCGCGCTCGGCCTCGCCGGGGCTGTCCCAATCCAGCAGCAGGGGGTGCGTGCCCTGGGCGGCGAACCAGCGCAGCAGGGAATGGCCGGGCAGCAGGTCCAGCACCCGCGCCCGGTTCACCAGGGACGGCACGAAGAGGATCGCCGGGCCGGTGGCGCCGGAAGCATGGTCCAGCAGGCGGGTCGTGCCTTCCGCCCAGAGGGTCGGGGGCGCAGGCGGCGGCGGGGGGCCTTCGGGGTGGCGGCGATAGGCGGCGATGCCGGCGATCAGGGCCGCGTTGTCGGCGCCCAGGCGGCGGCTGACCGCCTCGCGCAGTTCAGCGGCGCTTGAGCCGGACGCGTCGAGCCGGGCGAGCAGGCGCTGCGCTTCCGCCCGTCCTGCCCTCGAGATCGGCCAGCCGGCGCTCCAGCTCGGCCAAGCGGCGGAGGAGGGCGGCAGGCTCGCCAGCGCCGCCCAGCCCCGCAGCCCCGCCAGGCCCAGGTGCAGCGGCAGCGGGCGGGGTCCGCGACGCGGGGTCATGCGCCCCCGCCTCCGGCGCGGCGGCCCAGGGGGCAGGGCCCGGGGGAGAAGCGGGGTGAAATGGGCCAGGAAAGGCGCCAGCAGGCGGGGCGGGCGGGAAGCCGGCAAAGGCACCGGGGGTAAATTCCGGGAACGGCCCCGCGGCGGTGCCGGGGAAGGCGCCTGGAAAGGCGCCGGGGAAGCCGGCAGGAAAGGTGCCCGGCGGCCAGGGCGAGGGCGGCAGGCCGGCGGCGGGCTGCGCCGCAGCGGCCGCGGCCAGGGCGGGAGCGGCCGCCCAGGCGTTCAACAGCCGCAGCAGCTCGGGGTCCGCCGCCCATCCCGCGATCTCCGACTGCCACAGCGCGATCCAATCTTCCGCCAAACGATCCAGCGTGCCGTCGGGCGCGCCATCTCCCGGGACCTCCGCCATGTCGCTCCTTCCGCAGCGTGAGTCTTTCGCAGTGCGGCAAGGGAGGGCTAGCATGATCCCGCAACGGCAGGGAGGCCGTCCCATGGCGGACAACACGAAGGTGACGCCGACCCCTGGGGCGACGCCCGGGACGACGGCGGACGCGACCCCCGGGGCAACCTCCGGATCGGGCCCCAACGCGGCTTCCGGGGCCGGGACGGGGATGGCTGGCGGAACGGAGGGTGCCGAGGCCACCCCCGCCGGTCCGCCGGTGGTGGTAAAGAAATACGCCAACCGCCGCCTCTACAACACCGAGAGCAGCTCCTACGTCACGCTGGACGACCTGGCGGGGATGATTCGGCGCGGCCGCGACTTCGTGGTGTTCGACGCCAAGTCCGGCGACGACATCACGCGTTCCGTGCTGACGCAGATCATCGTCGAGGAGGAGAGCAAGGGCCGCAACCTGCTGCCGACCTCCTTTCTGCGGCAGCTGATCGGGCTGTACGGCGACAGCCTGCAGTCGGTGGTGCCGCGCTACCTGGAAATGGCGATGGGCGGCTTCGCGCAGCAGCAGGAACAGATGCGCAAATCCGCCGCGGCGCTGGGGGTGGGCGGGCTCAACCCCTTCGTGGCGGCGGCGGCGCCCTTTTCCAACCTGGAGGAGCTGGGCAAGCAGAACATGGCGATGATGGAACGCGCCATGAGCCTGTTCAGCCCCTTTCCCGCCGCCGCATCCCCCAGCCGCCCGGAGGAGCCCGCCCCACCCACCGAGGTGGAGTTGCTGCGCGAGGAGCTGGACATGCTCAAGCGCGAGTTGGCCGGGCTGCGCAAGACCGGCAAGGGCTGAAGGCGGGAGCGCGGGACCCGCCGCCACGGGCCGGGAGGGCCGCACCGCGGCGGATTGGCCGGATGCTGCTGCCGGGGGAGCCTGGAACGATGCGCGGCCGAGATGGCTTCGCTGCGGCCGGTGTTGCGGGGGAGTGGGCATGGAGGACGACGCCGCTCTCATCATCGCCCTCACGATGATGTTTGCCGTGATCCCGCTTTCCGGCGGGTTGGCGCTGTGGCTGATCCTGCGGGCACGGCGGAAGTCGGATGCGCCGCCCTCGCGCGAGATGGACGGCACCGTCACCTTTCCCGTGCGCGGCCTGCTGCGCGGCGGCCGCTTCCTCGGCTACAGCAAGAACAACCTGAGCGCGCGCTTCGCGGTGGCGCCCGACGGGTTGCGCTTCAAGATATTCCGCTTCGACCACTGGCCCTTTGCCGAAATCGCGCAGGTGGACGCGCCCTGGAACCCCTTCTCCACCCGCATCGCCTTTCATGCGCGCAGCGGCGCGACGCTGTTCGTGGACGTGGCGGGCGAGGCCCGGGGGCGCGAACTGCTGCGGCTGCTGCCGGCGGGCCTGGTGCTGACACCGCGCGCCCTCGCGCTGCGGGACAGCGGGCCGTGAAGCGGGGAGCGCACCCTGGGCCGGTACGCGAAGCGATGGGCATGATGGATGGAAGCCCGATCCGGGTGGCTGCCCAGGAGGGAGAGAAAGAATTCTCCCCCTCCCGGACCCTCCCCCTCATCTTTCTTCGTCCTCGCTGCCGCGGTCGGGACTGACACCTCGGGCGCGCCGGAGGGCCGTGCCCTCCGGCGACGGCGGCATCAGCGCGCGCTGACAGCTCAAAATCTCTCCTGGCCGCAGGGCGGCGGAGGTATCCACCCCGACCCGGCAGCTCCCGAAAAAAGATGAGGGTGGGTTCGGGAGGGAGAATTCCTTCTCCCTCCCGGAGCAACGCGCGCCGCCTTACCCGGCCGGTCGCGCAGGGCGGCGCATGCGGCCCCCGCGCCTGCGCCCTTCCCAGCCACCCCCGCGCGGCCTAATTCTGGCCGGAAACGCTTTCCTCAGCCGAACCGAGTGATGAACGACACCATCCCGCCTGCCCGCTACGATTTCGCCGAGGCCGAGCCGCGCTGGCAGGCCGAGTGGGAGCGGCGCGCCTGCTTCGCCGTGCCCGACGTGCCCGACGGCAGCAAGCCCAAGAGCTACGTGCTGGAGATGTTTCCCTACCCCTCCGGCAAGATCCACATGGGGCATGTGCGCAACTACACGCTGGGCGACGTGATCGCGCGGCATAAGCGCGCCACCGGGCATCTGGTGATGCACCCGATGGGCTGGGACGCCTTCGGCCTGCCGGCGGAGAACGCGGCGCGCGAGCGCGGCGTGCATCCAGGGAAGTGGACCTACGACAACATCGCCGCGATGCGCGCCGAGCTGAAGCGCATGGGGCTGAGCATCGAGTGGGCGCGCGAGTTCGCCACCTGCGACCCGGAATACTACGGGCAGCAGCAGTCGCTGTTCCTGGACTTCTGGGCGGCCGGGTTGGTGGAGCGCAAGGAGAGCTGGGTCAACTGGGACCCGGTGGACGGCACGGTGCTGGCCAACGAGCAGGTGATCGACGGCCGCGGCTGGCGCTCCGGCGCGCCGGTCGAGAAGAAGTCGCTGAGCCAGTGGTTCCTGAGCATCACCAAGTTTGCGCCCGAGCTGCTGGAAGCGCTGAACGGCTTGGACCGCTGGCCCGAGCGCGTGCGCACCATGCAGGCCAATTGGATCGGCCGTTCCGAGGGCGCGCGGGTGCGCTTCCCGCTGGTCGAAGCGGTGGACGGCCTCGACGAGGTGGAGGTCTTCACCACTCGCCCCGACACGCTGTTCGGCATGAGCTTCCTGGCCGTCGCCGCCGAGCACCCGCTGGCCGCGGCCGCGGCGGCGCGCAGCGAGGACGCCGCGACCTTCGTGGCGGAGTGCCGGGCGATGGGCACTTCCGAGGCCAATATCGAGCAGGCGGAGAAGCGCGGCTTCGACACCGGCTTCCGCGTCGCGCATCCCTTCATCGAGGGTGCCAGCTTCCCGGTCTGGATCGCCAACTTCGTGCTGATGGAATACGGCACCGGCTCTCTGTTCGGCTGCCCCGCGCACGACCAGCGCGACCTGGACTTCGCGCGCAAGTACGGGCTGCCCGTGCCGCCCGTGGTGCTGCCCGCCGGCGCCGATCCCGCCAACTTCGCCGTCGGCGACACGGCTTTCACCGAGGACGGCACGCTGTTCAACTCGCGCTTCCTGGACGGGCTGGACGTGGCGAGCGGCAAGCGCGCGGCGATCGAGGCGCTGGAGGGCAAGGGCGCCGGCACGGGGGTGGTGAACTGGCGCCTGCGCGACTGGGGCGTGTCGCGCCAGCGCTACTGGGGCTGCCCGATCCCGGCGATCCACTGCGAGGCCTGCGGCGTAGTGCCGGTGCCCAAGGAGCAGCTGCCGGTGAAGCTGCCCGACGACGTGGACTTTTCGCGTCCCGGCAACCCGCTGGACCACCACCCGACGTGGAAGCACGTGGACTGCCCGCGCTGCGGCGCGGCGGCGCGGCGGGAAACCGACACCTTCGACACCTTCGTGGACAGTTCCTGGTACTACGCGCGCTTCTGCTCGCCGCGTGCCGACGTGCCCGTGGTGAAGGCGGCGGTGGATGCCTGGCTGCCGGTGGACCAGTATATCGGCGGCATCGAGCACGCGATCCTGCACCTGCTGTATTCGCGCTTCTTCGCCCGCGCCATGCGCGAGACCGGGCACCTGTCGGTGTCCGAGCCCTTCGCCGGGCTGTTCACCCAGGGGATGGTGCAGCACGCCTCGTACAAGGGGGCCGACGGGCGCTGGCTCTACCCGGAGGAGGTGGAGTTCCGCGACGGCGGCGCCGTGCACCGCACCACCGGCGAGGCCGTGACCACCGGCCGCGTCGAGGCGATGTCCAAGAGCAAGCGCAACACCATCGACCCCGGCGCCATCATCGGCCGCTACGGCGCCGACACGGCGCGCTGGTTCATCCTGTCCGACAACCCGCCGGAGCGGGACATGGAATGGTCGGAGAACGGCGTCGCCGGCGCCCACCGCTTCGTGCAGCGGCTGTGGCGGCTGGTGCAGGGTGCGCTGCCGACGCTGGGCGAGGGCGCGGGCTTCACCGAGGCGGGACGGCCGCTGCGGCAGGCGACGCACCGCACGATCGCCGCGGTCACGGAAGCGCTGGGCTCCTTCGCCTTCAACGTCGCCGTGGCGCGGCTGCACGAGCTGGCCAACGCCGTGGAGGAAGCGCGCGACGCCGACCCGGCGGCGCGGCGCGAGGCGCTGGAGATGCTGGCGCGGCTGATCGCCCCGGCCATGCCGCACCTGGCGGAGGAGCTGTGGTCCCTGCTGCGGCCCGGCAGCGACCGGCTGGTGGCGGAGCTGGACTGGCCGGAGGCGGATCCCGCGCTGCTGGTCGTGGACAGCGTGACGATCGCCGTGCAGGTGCTGGGCAAGCTGCGCGCCACCATCTCCGTGCCCGCCGGCGCCGACGAGGCCACGGTGCTGGCCATCGCGGAAGCGGAGGAGAACGTGCAGCGCGCCCTGGCCGGCAAGACCGTCCGCAAGCGCATCCACGTGCCGGGGCGCGTGGTCAACTTCGTCGTCTGAGGGAGGGCGTGGCATGAGCGAGCCGGTGCGCGGAGCCGTAGGGCGGGGATACGGGGCGCGGGGGCGGGACGCCTGGGCGCGCCGCGGCCTGCTGGCGGTGCTGGCGGTGTCCGTCGCGGGCTGCGGCTTCCAGCCGCTGCACGCGCCCGGCGGCGGCGGTGAGCGCAGCGCGGCCGCCGGCGTCGCCTCGGCCGACCTGGCGGCGGTGCGGGTGGGGCTGATCCCCGAGCGCAACGGCCAGCTGCTGCGCCGCGCCCTGCAGCAGCAGCTGGAAAGCGGCGGAACCGGCACGGCGGCGCGCTACAGCCTCAGCGCCAGCCTGCAGGCCGGGGTGGAGATGCAGGGCTTCCTGCGCAGCGGCACGCCCACCCGGCAGCGCATCACCTTCACCGCGCCCTGGTCGCTCTCCACGCTGTCGGTGCCGCCGGTGGTGGTGGCCAGCGGCACGGAGCGCGCCTTCGACGCCGCCAACATCCCCGACAACCAGTTCTTCGCCGCCGATGTCAGCACGGAAGCGGCGCAGCAGCGGCTGGTGCAGCAGCTCGCGGCCGACATCGTGGAGAAGGTGGCGGTGGCCCTGTCCGCCGCCCCGGCAGCGCCGCAGGCCGCCGCCGTGCCGCAGCCGGTCCCCGGGGGTGCGGCCCCGCGCGCTGCGCCCGGCAGCGCCGCGCCGCGCGCCGCCGCCGATGGCGCCCCCGCCGCGCCGGCGGGTGGCCCCGCGCTGCCCGGCCGCGGGCCGGCCTGACCGCGCCGCGGCGTGCCGAAGCTGGAGCCGCGGCGACTCGCGGCCTTCCTGCGCGACCCTGGTAAGGCGCGGCTGGTGCTGTTCTTCGGCGATGATCCCGGCCTGGCGCGCGAGCGGGCCGACGCGCTGCGCGCCGCCGTGGTGGGCAGCGACGACCCGTTCCGCGTCGCCGACCTGGCGCGCGACCAGGCGCAGCGCCCGGGCGTGCTGGCCGGCGAGGCCGCCGCCCTGGCGATGACCGGCGGCCGCCGCTTCGTGCGGGTGCGCGATGCCACGGACGCCCTGGCCCCTGCGGCGCGCGAGGTGCTGGCCGGCCCCGGCGAAGCGCTGGTGGTGCTGGAAGCGGGCGAGTTGCCGCGGACCTCCAAGCTGCGCGCCCTGGCGGAAGGTCCGGGCGATGCCGTGGCGGTGGAGTGCTGGCGCGAGCGCGGTGCCGAGCTGGGGGTCAGCATCGCCGCCATCCTGCGCGAGCAGGGGGTGGAGCGGGTGGAACCCGCGGCGCTGGAATGGCTGGTGGAGCATGGCGGCGAGGACCGCCGCATGCTGCGCCGGGAGCTGGAGAAGCTGGCGCTCTACGTCGGCGCCGGCAATGCGGTGGGCGAGGAGGACGTGCTCGCCTGCCTGGACGACAGCGAGAGCGGCGACCTCGGCACCGCGCTGATGGCGGCCACCACCGGCGACCTGTCCCGCACCGACCGTGCCCTGCAGGCCGCCTTCACCGAGGGCACCCACCCCGTGGCCGCCCTGCGCGGCGCGCTGCGCCACGTCCAGCGCCTGCACTTGGCCGCCCTGGCCGTGGCGCAGGGGCAGCCCCCCGGCACCGCCATGCAGGCGCTGCGCCCGCCCGTGTTCTTCCGCGACAAGCCCGCCTTCGAGCGCGCCCTGCGCCTGTGGCGCCCCGACGCCCTGGCCGAGGCCGGCGCCGCCCTGCTGCGCACCGAGGTGCGCGTGAAGTCCGGCGGCACCGGCAAGCCCGTCCCCGACGTCGCCGTGGCGCGCGAGGCGCTGATGGCACTGGCACGTCGGGCGGCGGTGTTGGGGCGGCGGTAGCGCTGGTGGCCCGCAGGGGGCGCCGCCCCCTGCACCCCAGGCAAAGGCGGAGCCTTTGCCCGCGCCGGGGACCTCGTAGGTCCCCGGACCCCGCCGTGAGTTGGCGCTGGTGGATGGGGAGTGCTCCACGACGGCGAAGCCGCGTCGTGGAGCACTCCCCATCCACCAGCGCCACACTTTTACGAATGGGAGGTCCAGGAACATCAGGTTCCTGGCGGGGGAGCGCGAGGGGGCAGAGCCCCCTCGTGAGGCCACCCGGCGCTACGCCTTCCAACGCACCGGCGCGACCGGCGGCATCAGCAGCTGCACGAGGCCGTCGAGCTGGTCGAGGTCGCGCCAGGACACCACGAGCTGGCCGCCGCGGCCGGCGCGTTTGAGGACGACGCGCAGGCCGAGGCGTTCGGAGAGTTGCCTCTCCAGGTCACGGGTTTCCGGGTCCTGGGCACGGGCGGCGGCGGGCTTGGCGGCGGCGGCGGCCAGGGCCTCGGTCTGGCGGACGTTGAGGCCGCGGGTGATGACCTGCTCGGCCAGCTTGAGCGGGTTTTCGGCGGTGAGCAGGGCGCGGGCATGGCCGGCGGACAGGCTGCCGCGGGACAGCAGGTCGCGCACGCGCGGCGGCAGGTTGAGCAGGCGCAGCGTGTTGGCGACGTGGGAGCGGCTCTTGCCCACGGCCTGGCCCAGGGCTTCCTGGCGCAGGCCGAACTCCTCCGTCAGGCGGTGGTACCCTTGGGCCTCCTCCAGCGGATTGAGGTCCTCGCGCTGCAGGTTCTCCACCAGGCCCGCGGCCATGGCGGCGCGGTCGTCGAGGTCGCGTACTACCACGGGGACCTCGTGCAGCTTGGCCTGCTGCGCGGCGCGCCAGCGGCGCTCGCCGCCGATGATCTGCCAGGTGCCGGCCCCGCCCGGCTTGGGGCGCACCAGGATGGGCTGCAGGACGCCGTGCTCGCGGATGGAGGCGGCGAGCTCGGCCAGGGCTTCGGGCTCCATCGGGCCGCGCGGCTGGAAGGGGCCGGGCTCCAGCGCCTCGATCGGCAGGTTGCGCTGGCTGTCGGCGGCGGTGGTGGGGGCCTCGCCCAGCAGAGCGGAGAGCCCCATGCCGAGGCGGGAGGGCTTCTTGCTCACGGGGCGTCCTTCCTGGCTTTCGGCGTCTTGGGACGGCGGGCGCGCTCGCGCTTCAGCAGTTCGGCGGCGAGGCGGATATAGGCCTGCGCGCCGGCCGAGCGCACGTCGTAGAGGATCACGGGCTGGCCGTGCGAGGGCGCCTCGCTGACGCGGACGTTGCGGGGGATGGTGGTGTCGAAGACGCGGTCCTTGAAGAAGGCGCGCACGTCGGCCGACACCAGCTCCGACAGGTTGTTGCGGCGGTCCACCATGGTCAGCACGATGCCCTCCAGCTCCAGGCCGGGGTTGAGGGAGCGGCGGACGCGGTCCAGCGTGCGCGAGATCTGCGATACGCCTTCGAGGGCGAAGAACTCCGCCTGCAGCGGCACCAGCACGGCGTGGGCGGCCACCAGGGCGTTGAGCGTCAGCAGGCCCAGCGAGGGCGGGCAGTCCACCAGCACGCGGTCGAAGCGCGACAGCACCTCGCCCTCGCCGGCGGCCAGCGCGTCGGCGAGGCGGTGCTCGCGGCGGTCCTCCGACACCAGCTCGATCTCGGCCCCTGCGAGGTCGGCATCCGCCGCCAGGAGGTGGAGGTTGGGCACGGCGGTCGGGCGCACCACCTCGGCCAGCTCGCGCTGGCCGGTGAGCAGGGCGTAGGAGCCGTCGCCGCGGCCGGCGCGCGGCACGCCCAGGCCGGTGGACGCGTTGCCCTGCGGGTCGAGGTCGATCAGCAGCACGCGCTCGGTGGAGGCCAGCGCCGTGGCCAGGTTCACCGCGGTGGTGGTCTTGCCGACGCCGCCTTTCTGGTTGGCCAGCACGAGGCGGCGGGCTGGCGGGCGACCGCGGGCGGCGGGTTTCGCGCCGGCTTCGGCCGAAGGGGAAAGGTCAGGTCCCGGCACGGCGTATCCCGGTGATGCGGAGGAGGGTGGCGGACGGATCGGTCCGGCTGGGGAAGCGTTCGACCTGCATGGTCCATGCCGCCGCGGCCTCGGTCAACTCGGCGCCGGCGTTGCGGCCCTTGGGGAAGACCGCAACGCCCGAAGGGGCCAGGAAGCGTTCGGCGAAAGGCAGGAGCGTCGTGAGCGGCGCCAGGGCGCGCGCGGTGAGGAGGGCGAGGGGCGGCAGCGTGGTGTCCTCGATTCGGCTGCTGTGCACAGCGACGTTGGTGGCGCCGAGTTCCGCGGCGGCGGTGCGCAGGAAGGCGGATTTGCGCTTGTCGGCTTCCACGAGATGCCAGGGACGCCCGGGCTCGCACAGGGCGAGCACGAGGCCGGGCAACCCGCCTCCCGAGCCGAGGTCGGCGGCCGGCCCGGTGCCCGCCGGCAGCAGCGGCAGCAGTTGCAGCGAGTCCTCGACGTGGCGCTGGCGGAAGGCAGCGGCGTCGCCCGGGGCGATCAGGTTGATGCGGGCATTCCAGCGCAGCAGCAGGGCGGCGTAGCCGTCCAGCCGCGCCGCTGTTTCACGTGAAACACCGCTCATGCCGGGACGGGCTGGCGCGGGTTGGCGAGGCGGCGGAGATGGCCCGCCAGGGCAGCGAGGCCGGCGGGGGTGATGCCGGGCACGCGGCCGGCGCTGCCCAGCGTGGCGGGGCGGGCGGCGTCGAGGCGCTGGCGCATCTCGGTGGAAAGGCCTGGCACGGCGTCGAAGTCCAGCCCATCGGGGATGCGCAGGCGCTCCTCGCGTTCCAGGAGGAGCATCTCGGCTTCCTGGCGGCGAAGATAGGGCGCGTAGAGCGCTTCCGCCTCCAGCTGCGCCAGCACGCCGCGCGGCAGGTCGCGCAGCCAGGGAAAAGCGTCGGCCGCGGCGGGGCCGGCCAGGGCCAGCACCTCCAGCACGTCGCGGCGGCGACCGTCGCGGTTCACGGCGATGCCGGAGGCGGCGAGGCTCTCGGGCGTGCCGGTCTCGGCACGGGCGCGGGCCAGGGCGTCGGACACGGCGGCGGCGAAGGCGCGGTGCCGGGCGGCGCGCTCGGGGCCGACGCAGTTCCAGCGCAGGCCGGTGTCGGTCAGGCGCAGCCCGGCATTGTCGGCGCGCAGCGACAGCCGGTGCTCGGCGCGGGCGGTGAGCATGCGGTAGGGCTCGGAAACGCCCTGGGTGGTGAGGTCGTCCACCAGCACGCCGAGATAGGCGTCCGAGCGCAGCAGGGTGCGCTCCTCCGTGCTGCCCGAGGCGCGCCAGGCGGCGTTGACCCCGGCCAGGATGCCTTGCGCCGCGGCTTCCTCGTAGCCGGTGGTGCCGTTCACCTGGCCGGCCAGGAACAGCCGCGGCACGGCGCGGGCTTCCAGCGTGGGGCGCAGCGCGCGGGGGTCGAGGTGGTCGTATTCCACCGCGTAGCCCGGGCGCAGGATGGCCGCGCGTTCCAGCCCGGGGATGGTGTGCACCATGGCGGCCTGCAGCGCCGCGGGCAGGCTGGTCGAGATGCCGTTGGGGTAGACGGTGGGGTCGTCCAGCCCCTCGGGCTCCAGGAAGATCTGGTGCCGCTCGCGCTCGGCGAAGCGCACCACCTTGTCCTCGATGGAGGGGCAGTAGCGCGGGCCGCGACCGGTGATCTGGCCGGAATGGATCGGTGCCTGGTCGAGGTTGGCGCGGATCAGCGCGTGGGTGGCGGGCGTGGTGGCGGTGATGCCGCAGCTGACCTGCGGGTTGGTGATGCCCTCCGTCAGCCAGGAAAGGGGTTCGGGCACGGCGTCGCCCGGCTGCATCTCCAGCCCGGCCCAGTCGATCGTGCGGCCGTCCAGCCGCGGCGGTGTGCCGGTCTTCAGCCGCGCCGTGGGCAGGCCGAGGGAGGCCAGCGCCAGGGCGAGACCGAGGGCAGGGGGATCGCCCACCCGGCCGGCGGGGCTGCGCTCGGGGCCGACATGGATTTCGCCGCGCAGGAAGGTGCCGGCGGTGATCACCAGGGCGCCGCAGCGCAGCAGCTCGCCGTCGGCCAGCCGCACGCCGCCGATGCCGCCCTCGGCGTCGCGCTCCAGCCCTTCCACCGCGGCGGCGCGCAAGGTCAGGCCGGGCGTTTCCGCCAGCAGCCGCTGCACGGCGCGGCGGAACAGCGCGCGGTCCGCCTGCAGGCGCGGGCCGCGCACGGCCGGGCCCTTGCTGGCGTTGAGCAGCTTGAAGTGGATGCCGGCCGCATCCGCCGCGCGGGCGATCACGCCGTCCAGCGCGTCGACCTCGCGCACCAGGTGGCCCTTGCCGACGCCACCGATCGCGGGGTTGCACGACATCTCGCCGATGCGGTCCAGCCGGTGGGTCAGCAGCAGCGTGCGCGCCCCGCACCGGGCCGCCGCAGCCGCGGCCTCCGTGCCGGCATGCCCGCCGCCCACCACGATCACGTCCCAGATCAGCCCGTCCATGCCGCGCATATAGCGCCGCCCCCCACCGCGGCGGAATGCCACCCGCGCGGATCACCGCCCTTCCCGGCGTCCGATCCGTGCTGCGGTGGCTGCCGTGCTGTGGCTGGGGCGGGGGGCTGCGGGTGATTCCTGGGTGTTCTAGCCGAGGCCAAGGGGGCTCTGCCCCCTTGGAGCCTCCGCGAGGAGCTTAAGCTCCTCGACCTCATGAGCGCTCCGCGAGGAGGGGCTCCGGGACAGGTCAGTCCCGTGGTGCGACGGTGGTCCTAAGCCCCTCCTCGCAGAGCGCCAAACGTGGGGTCCGGGGAGTTTAAACTCCCCGGCTCGGGACAAAGGCTGCGCCTTTGCCCTGGGGTCCAGGGGCAGCGCCCCTGGCCAACGCAGAACACCCAGGACCAACCCGCAGCCACATGCCCTAGCTACTGCACAGCGGCCACCGCGGGACTGAGCGGGCGCCGTGCGGGCAGGGTGACCGGGCGGGTTGTGTCAGGCGACCGGCGGCGGGTTACGTTCAGCGAAGCCGCGCTGGTGCCAGTACGGGTAGGGCAGGGGGCGGTCGCTGGCAGCGTCGAGGCGAGCGAGTTGTTCGGGCGTCAGGGACCAGCCGACGGCGCCGAGGTTTTGGCGCAGCTGTTCCTCGTTGCGGGCGCCGATGATGACGCTGGACACGGTGGGGCGGGTCAACAGCCAGTTCAGCGCGATCTGCGGCACGGTTTTGCCGGTCTCCTCCGCCACGGCGTCCAGCGCGTCCACGACGCGGTAGAGGTATTCGTCCTCCACCTGGGGGCCGCGCTCGGCGGTGACGTGCAGGCGGCTCGTGGCGGGCAAGGGCTGGCCGCGGCGCAGCTTGCCGGTCAGGCGGCCCCAGCCCAGCGGGCTCCAGACCACCGCGCCGACACCCTGGTCCAGGCCGAGGGGCATCAGTTCCGCCTCGTAGTCGCGGCCCACCAGGGAGTAGTAGGCCTGGTGCGCGACGTAGCGGGGCAGGTTGTGGCGGTCGGCCACGGCCAGCGACTTCATCAGGTGCCAGCCGGAGAAGTTGGAGCAGCCGA
The DNA here is from genome assembly GCF_047690175.1 of Roseomonas sp. BN140053. Classification (NCBI taxonomy): domain Bacteria; kingdom Pseudomonadati; phylum Pseudomonadota; class Alphaproteobacteria; order Acetobacterales; family Roseomonadaceae; genus Roseomonas; species Roseomonas sp. BN140053. The sequence continues at coordinate 45,266 of NZ_JBLLEB010000012.1, forward strand.
CGTAGCGGATCTTGCCGGCGCGCACGAGCACGTCGAGCGTCGAGAGCACCTCCTCCACGGGGGTCAGCGCGTCGAAGCCGTGCAGCTGGAACAGGTCGATGTGGTCGGTCTGAAGGCGGCGCAGCGCGGCGTCCACCGCCTCGATCAGGTGGAAGCGGGAGGAGCCGACGTCGTTGGGACCGTCGCCGACGCGGAAGGTTGCCTTGGTGGAGATCAGGACGCGGTTGCGGCGGCCCTTGACCGCGGCGCCCAGCACCTCCTCCGCCACGCCACCGGAGTAACTATCGGCGCTGTCGAACAGGGTCAGCCCGGCGTCGAGACAGATGTCGATCAGGCGGCTGGCCTCCGCCACGTCGGTGTTGCCCCAGGCGCCGAAGAACTCGCCCTTGCCGCCGAAGGTGCCGGTGCCGAAGGAGAGCACGGGAACCCTGAAGCCGGATCCGCCGAGGCGCCGATATTCCATGGTGCAGGACCTTTCACGGGAAACGCGCGCCCGGGCGCGCGGAAACAGGGAGGGAGCGTGCCCGCCACCCCGGCGGTTGCTCCTGGGGGAGATGTTATAGGCGGCGCGGGCGTCGGCCTCACTTGCCGATGCAGAATTCCCGGAATACCGCGTCCAGCACCGCTTCCACGCCCACGGCGCCGGTTAGCCGCCCCAGGGCGCGCGAGGCCTGACGCAGCGCTTCCGACACCAGTTCCGCCACCGGCGCCTCGCCGGCCTCGGCCAGCCAGCGCGCCGCTTCCTCCAGCGCCGCGCGGTGGCGCGGGCGGGTGAGCAGCCCGCCGTCGCCGGCCCGGCTGGCCGCTTCCGCTTCCAGCCGGGCGCGCAGCGCCGCCATGCCGTCGCCGGTGCGGGCGGATACGGCCAGCGGCGGCTGGTCCCCGTGGAGGGGCGCGGGGGTGGCGAGGTCGCAGCGGTTGGCCACGGCGACGCAGTCCCGCCGCGCCAGCAGCGCCAGCGTGTCGGGGTCGGGGGGCGCGTCGGCGGCGAAGACCGCCAGCACGATGTCGGCCGCCTCGCCGCGGTGGCGGGCGCGGCGGATGCCCTCGGCCTCGATCTCCTCCGCCGCGTCGCGCAGCCCGGCGGTGTCGGCCAGCACGGCGGGCACGCCGGCCAGCACGGTGCGTGCTTCCACCACGTCGCGGGTGGTGCCGGCGCGGGCGGAAACGATGGCGGCGTCGCGCCCCACCAGGGCGTTCAGCAGCGAGGACTTGCCGACATTGGGCGCGCCCAGGATCGCCACCTGCAGCCCTTCGCGCAGCCGCTCGCCGCGGCCACCGTCCTCGGCCAGGGCGTGGCGGATTTCCGCGGCCAGGGTGGCGGCGCCGGCGCGTACGGCGTCGCCCAATTCGGAGGGCAGGTCTTCCTCGGCGAACTCGATGGCGGCTTCGTTCTGCGCCAGCAGGCGGGTCAGGCGCCCGGCCCAGCCGGCGGCCAGGCGGCCCAGCGCGCCGCCAGCCTGCTGCAAGGCCTGCCGGCGCTGGGCCTCGGTCTCGGCCTCCACCAGCTCGGCGATGCCCTCGGCGGCGGTGAGGTCCAGCTTGCCGTGCAGGAAGGCGCGGCGGGAGAATTCGCCGGGTTCGGCAGGGCGGGCGCCGGCGGCGGTCAGGGCGGCGGATACGGCGGCGATCACGGCGCGGCCGCCATGCAGGTGCAGCTCCGCGGAGTCCTCGCCGGTAAAGGAGGCGGGGCCGGGGAACCACAGCACCAGGGCGCGGTCGAGCACCTCGCCGGTGCCGTCGCGCAGGGGGCGCAGCGTGGCGCGGCGCGGTTCCGGGCGACGGCCGGCGAGGCGGTCCAGCACGGCGCCGCTGTCGGGGCCGGATAGGCGCAGCACGGCTACGGCGGCGCGGCCGGCGCCGGAGGCCAGGGCGAAGATGGTGTCGGCGGTGGTCATGCCGGGACGGGCGCCGGCGCCGCGCGGCGGCGGACATGGCGGGGTAGCCGGGGATCCGGGCCGCGGCACGGGCGGCCAGCCCGACGGTGGCGCGGCGTGGTGGGAGATGAGCACGCACGGCGGCGCGCGGAGTTCTGCATGGTGTTCGGCCTCGCCTGCCCTGCGGCGTGTCCCCATGTAGGGGCCCCGCCGCCGCTTCCGCCAGGGATGCGCCCATGCTCGACACTGCCCCGGACTTTCCCGCGCGCAACCTGCTGGGGGAGGAAGCCAGCCCCTACCTGCTGCAGCACGCCGACAACCCCGTGCACTGGCGCCCCTGGGGCGCCGCCGCCCTGGCCGAGGCGCAGGCGACGGGCAAGCCGGTCCTGCTCTCGGTGGGTTATGCCGCCTGCCACTGGTGCCACGTCATGGCGCACGAGTCCTTCGAGGACCCGGCGGTGGCAGCGTTGATGAACCAGCACTTCGTCAACGTGAAGGTGGACCGCGAGGAACGGCCGGAGATCGACCAGGCCTACATGAACGCGCTGCACCTGATGGGCGAGCAGGGCGGCTGGCCGCTGACCATGTTCTTGACCCCGGCGGGCGAGCCCTTCTTCGGCGGCACCTATTTCCCGCCCGAGCCGCGCTGGGGCCGTCCCTCCTTCGCGCAGCTGTTGCGCGGCGTCGCGGCCGGCTACCGGCAGGACCCCGCACGGGTGGCCAAGGACGGCGCCGCGCTGCGCGGCGGCCTGGCCCGGCTGGCCGCCGCGCATCCTGGCGCGCTGCCTGCCCGCGACGTGCTGGACGCGGTGGCGCAGGCAATCCTGGGAGTGCAGGACGGGGTGGCGGGCGGCATGCGCGGGGCGCCGAAATTCCCCAGCCCACCGATCTACCGCTTCCTGCTGCAGATGGCGCAGCGCTTGGCCGACCCGGCCTGCGCCGAGGCCGCGGAGCTGCTGCTGCGCCGGATGTGCCAGGGCGGCATCTGGGACCATCTCGGCGGCGGCTTCGCCCGCTACAGCACGGATGCCGCGTGGCTGGTGCCGCATTTCGAGAAGATGCTCTACGACAACGCCCAGCTGCTGGAGCTGCTGGCCCTGGCCTATGCCCGGCAGCACGACGTGCTGTTCGCCACCCGCGCCGAGGAGCTGGTGGGCTGGCTGGAGCGCGAGATGCTGGCCGAGGGCGGCGCCTACGCCGCCTCGCTGGACGCGGACAGCGAGGGCGAGGAAGGCCGCTTCTACGTCTGGACCGCGGCGGAGGTCAGGGCCGCCCTGGGCCCGGAGGCCGCGCTCTTCGCCACGGCCTACGACGTGACGGCGGAGGGCAACTGGGAAGGGCGCAACGTGCTCAACCGCAGCCGCCGGCCCGACCCGCTGCCGGAGGTGGCGGAGCAGGCCCTGGGCGAGCTGCGCGCCCGGATGCTGGCGGTGCGGGAGGGCCGCGTGCGTCCCGCCCGCGACGACAAGGTGCTGGCGGACTGGAACGGGCTGGCGGTGGCGGCGCTGGCACGGGCCGCGGCGGTGTTCGACCGCCCGGATTGGCTGATCCTGGCCCGGCGCGTCTTCACTGCGGTGGTGGCGCAGATGGCCGCCCCGGACGGCCGGCTGCACCACGCCTTCCGCGCCGGCCGCCCGCGCGCGGCGGGGCTGCTGGAGGACCACGCCGCCCTGGCCCGCGCCGCGCTGGCGCTGCACGAAGCTACGGGGGAGGCGGGGTTCCTCGACCAGGCGGTGGGTTGGGCGGAGGCCTGCGAGCGGCATTTCGCCAGCCCGGAGGGCGGCTATTTCAGCAGTGCCGACGACGCGGCCGACGTGCCCTTCCGCGTGCGCAGCGCCGTGGACAACGCCACCCCCTCCGGCAACGGCCTGCTGGCCGAGGTGCAGGCCCGCCTGTTCCACCTGACCGGGGAGGACCACTGGGCGCGGCGGGCCGAGCGCACCGTTTCCGCCTTCACCGGCCAGGAAGAGGCGCTGACGATCATGCCGACCCTGCTGGCCGCCGCCGACCTGCTGCAGGAAGGCGCCAGCGTGGCCGTGGCCGGGGAGCCCGCCGGACCCCTGCGCCAGGCCGCCCTACGCGCGCCCGATCCCGCCGTCGCCGTGCTGCGCGCCGGCCCCGACCTGCCGCCCAGCCACCCCGCCGCTGGCAAGGGCCCGGTGGACGGCCGCGCCGCCGCCTACCTGTGCCGCACCGGCCGCTGCGGCCTGCCCGTCACCGAGCCGCGCGACCTCCTGCGCCAACTGCGCGACGCCTGACGCGGCCAAGACTGCCGGGTGCGTGACTTCGGGCGTGGTCGCGGGTACTGAGTGGTATGGGTTGGTCCTGAAGTGTTCGGACCGGGGCCAGAGGGGCTCTGCCCCTCTGGACACCCCGCGAGGAGCTTAGGCTCCTCGACCTCATGAGTGCCTCCGGCGGGGGCGGGATGGCCGAGGGTGCCCGCCATGACCGACGTGGATCATCCCGCCCCCGCCGGAGGCACTCAACGCGGGGTCCGGGGAGTTCGTAACTCCCCGGCTCGGGACAAAGGCTTCGCCTTTGCCCTGGGGTCCAGGGGCAGCGCCCCTGGCCACGGCTCGAACACTTCAGGACCAACCGACGCTACCTGGACCCGCGACCATGCCCGAAGTCGCGCACTCCGGAGTCAGGCGGCGGCGCTGTGGTCCGTCAGGTTGGCCGTGAGGCCGGCGGCTTCGGCGAGCAGGGTGTAGGAGCGGCGGCGGGCGGCGGCGTCGTGGCAGGCGGTCAGCACGGCCAGTTCCTGGACGCCCAGTTCGGCGGCCAGGGCGTGGAGCTGGTCGCGCACTTGCGCGCCGGTGCCGACGATGGCGCGGGCGCGGCGGCGTTCCACCTGCGCCTGCTCCGCGGCGTTGTAGGGGTAGCGCTCGGCGGTCTCGACGCTGGGCAGGGGTACGAAGCGGCCGCTGTCGCGCAGCACACGGGCCAGCTCGCGGGAGCGGAACAGGCGCCAGGCTTCGGCCTCCGTGTCGGCGGCCAGGGCGAAGACGCAGGCGGAGGCGTGCGGGGCGGGGATCAGGCCAGGGCGGAAGCCGTCGCGGTACAGGGCGAGGGCCTCGGCGGCGCCGCGGCCCTCGGTGATGAAATGGGCGAAGCAGTAGGGCAGGCCGAAATAGGCCGCGACCTGAGCGCCGTAGTCGCTGCTGCCGAGGACCCAGACCTCGGGCCGGGTCGGCACGGCGGGCTGGGCGCGCACGGCGGCGAAGCGATGGCCCTCGGGCAGGCTGTCGCCCAGCCAGCCCAGCAGGTCGCGCAGCTGCTCGGGAAATCGGTCGGCGGCCTGGGCGGCCTCGGGGTTGAGGGCAAAGGCGGTGCGGCCGTCCGAACCGGGCGCGCGGCCGACGCCGAGGTCGATGCGGCCAGGGGCGATGCCTTCCAGCACGCGGAACTGCTCGGCGACCTTGAGGGCGCTGTAGTGCGGCAGCATTACCCCGGCCGAACCGACGCGGATGCGCCGCGTGGTGGCCGCCACGGCGGAAATCAGGATTTCCGGCGCCGGGCCGGCCAGGGCCTCGGTGTTGTGGTGCTCGGCCAGCCAGTAGCGGTGGAAGCCCAGCTCGTCCGCCAGCCGCGCCAGGGCCAGGGTTTCGCCGATGGCGTCGGCGGCATTGCGGCCTTCGGACACGGGGGACTGGTCGAGGATGGAGAGCCGAGGTGCCATGAGGCCCTAGTTGGGCAGCGGCAGGCAGGACGGAAAGGGCAACTCGCCGCTGCGATACGCTTGCGTGAGGCCGCCCGAGATTCCTTGCCGCGCCGTAATCCAGGGTGGCAGCATCGCCCCGGCAAGAACGGCGAAGGAGCCAGGGGCGGTTCAACCGCGCCGGGAACCCTGCCGGATCGAGGAGGAGAGCGGACCCATGACCATCGCCAGCATCCTGCGCCACAAGGGCGATCAGGTCGTCGCCGTGTCGCCCCACGATGATGCCGCCAGCATCGCCCGCACCCTGGCGCAGCATCGCATCGGGGCCGTGCTGGTGCGCGACGCGTCGGGCGGGGTGATGGGCATCATCAGCGAGCGCGACATCGTGCGCGCCATGGCCCGGGCCGGGGAGGGCACGGCGGCGCTGCTGGCGGAAGCGCTGATGACGCGGGAACTGTCCACGGTGTCGCCGCGGACCACCATCACGGACGCTCTGGCGATGATGACGGACCGGCGCATCCGCCATCTGCCCGTGCTGGACGAGGGCCGGCTGGCGGGCATGGTGTCGATCGGGGACCTGGTGAAGGCGCGCATCGCCCAGGCCGAGGACGAGGCGGAGTCGCTGCGGACCTACGTCGCCACGGGAGGCTGAGAGCGGGGCGGGACACGCCGCGAAGGCGCGGCGGGGCACCGGCGCCATCCCGGACAGGCCGGGGTGGCGAGGTGGTGGCGCGGCAGGGGGTTCCCGCCGCGCCACCGGGTCGGCCGGTTCAGTTGACCGGGCGCATCGTGCCGTCGGGCGCACGCTCCATCACCATGCCGCCGCCCATGTAGGCGGCGTCGCTGCCGGAAGCGGCGCGACCGCGGCGGGGTGCCGCGGCGGCGGCGGCACGGCGGGCGGGACGGTCCGCGGCGTCCACGGCCGGGGCGGGCGCGGACACGGTGTTGCGGCGGCCGCGCGGGCGGGCCTCAAGGTTCAGGCTGCCGCTATCCGTCACGCTGTTGCTGGTGCTGTAGGGCGTGGCGCCGATGCCCGGGCGGGTGGTCGCCGGGGCGGAGCCGGGCTGCGGCCGCATGCTGTCGGTGACGCTGCGGCTGGTGCTGGGCGGGGTGGCGCCGGGGGTGTTGCGGCTCACCGGCGGGGCGGAGCCGGGCAGCGGGCGCATGCTGTCCGTGGCGCTGTTGTTGTTGCCGCCGAAGGCCGGACCCTGGCCGGGCTGCAGCTGCGCCATGGCGCCGGTTGAAACACCCAGCGCCAGTGCCAGGGCGGCGATTGCCGCGGTGTTGCGAGCCATGTGACGGTTCTCCGGTCTCGGGTTCAAAGCCTGCTCGGCACGCTCCGAATCGGGGCGACCCAGGTTCTGCCGAGGGCAACGCGGGGATGCTAGCCCTGGTTTCGCCGCGGTTGAAACCGTTGATCCTCGCACCTCGTTGCGGTCGGCATGTGGGCTGCCATCACTGCCTTTGTTCGGACCTGGGGGCTGGTGGTCCTGCTGACCGCCGCGGGGCTGGCGCTGGCCTATCGCTTCGTGGCGCCGGCGCCGCCCACGGTGGTGCGCTTCGCCACCTCCGCCGACCCCGACAGCGCCTATGCGGCCGCGGTGGAAGCCTATGCGCGCGGGCTGGAGGCGGAAGGCTTCCACGTGCTGCGCCGGCCCAGCGCCGGCTCGGTGGAGAACATCGCGCTGCTGGAGCGGGGCGAGGTGGACCTCGCCCTGGTGCAGGGCGGCGTGGCCGACCGTCGCCGCGACCCGCAGCTGGTGTCGCTGGGCGGGGTGTTCTTCGAGCCGGCCTGGTTTTTTATCCGCCGCGGCGACGGCACGCCCGTTTCGGTGAACCGGCTGCGCGGCCGACCCGTGGCCATCGGCCCCGAGGGCAGCGGCACTCGGGCGCTGGCGCTGGCGCTGCTGGCCGCCAACGGCCTGCCGGCGGACAGCATCCGCGCGGTGCCGCTGAGCGGCACGGAGGCGGCGCAGGCGTTGCTGGACGGCACGGTGGACGCCGCCTTCCTGGTGAACGGTATCCCCACCGCCCCCATCGCCCGGCTGCTGCGCGCGGGCGAGCAGGCGGAGCTGGTGAACTTCCGCTCCCGCGCCGACGCCTATGCCTCGCTACTGCCCTATCTCAGCCCGGTGCGGCTGCCGCGGGCGGCGGTGAGCCTGCCGGAGGACCTGCCGCCCGACGACGTGACCCTGCTGGCGCCCACGGCCTCCGTGCTGGCGCGGGAGGACATCCATCCGCAGGTGGTGTCGCTGCTGCTGCGGCTGATGCGCGACACCCACAGCCGCCGGGCGCTGTTCAACACGGAAGGCCGCTTCCCCACGCCGCTGAACCCCGACGTGCCGCTGCAGCCCGATGCCGCACGCTTCTACCAGAGCGGGGTGAGCTTCCTGCAGTCCTACCTGCCCTTCTGGGTGGCCGTGACCATCGAGCGCATGTGGGTGCTGCTGATCCCGCTGTTCACGCTGTTGCTGCCGCTGATGCGCATCGCGCCGCCGCTCTACACCTGGCAGATGGAGCGCAAGATCTGGCGGCTCTACAACAAGCTGCACCGCATCGAGGCGGAGGGCGCGGTGCCCGCGAAGCTGGACGCGCTGGAGCGTGAGGCTGCGGCGCTGAACCTGCCGGAAAGCTATTTCAGCCAGCTCTACACGCTGCGCCGGCACATTGCCTGGCTGCGCGACGGCAAGCCCGCCCCGCTGGACCCGCCCGGCGCGGTTCTGCCGGGCGCCCTTCCGGAGGCGCGGGGCGGAGCCGACGCCCCGGCTGCCGCGTCCCGGACGGCGCCCGCCCCGGCCAGCGTGGCATCGCGCGCCCGGGAGGAGCCGTCCTGGGCCGACCTGGGGGCACCCGAAACGCCCCGCCCCCTTTCCGGCGCGTCCCGCCCCGCCGCGGCGGGCAGCCTGCCCCCGGCCTGAGGCGTCCTGCCCCGCGGCGCTGCGGCGAGGCCAGCGCCGGTTTTCGTTGTTTCGCGTGGGCGGGAAGTCGGAAGCTGTCGCCGCGCCCGCGCCGCGGCGATGTCCGCTCACGTACCGAGGAGGCCACACATGCTGCCGTCCATTCCGCTCCGGGAGCCGACCTGGGTGCAGGAGTTCAAAGCCTTCGTCACCCGCGGCAACGTCATCGACCTCGCGGTGGGCGTGGTGATCGGGGCCGCCTTCACCACCATCGTGTCCAGCCTGGTGGAGGACCTGATCAACCCGCTGATCGGCCTGATGGTGGGCGGGATCGACTTCTCCAACGTTTTCGTGGTGCTGTCGGGCGAGCGGGCGGCCTCGCTGGAAGCGACGCGCAACGGCGGCGCCGCGGTGCTGGCGCTGGGCAAGTTCATCAACGCCGTGATCAAGTTCGCCATCGTGGCGCTGGCGATCTTCTGGATGCTCAAGCTGCTGGCCCGCTTCCGACTCACCGGCGAGAAGAAGGCCGCCCCTACCGCCTCCGAAGTGCTGCTGACCGAGATCCGCGACGAACTCCGCGCCGCCCGCCGCGCCGAACCCGCCGTGCCCGGCACGCCCGCGGCCTGATTCGGGGAACGGTCATCGCTGGCGGCGGCCGTGCAGAAAGCCTCGGCTTCGCCCCGCCACCTGGACGAGCCCGCCACCGGCAGGACCGTGGCGGCGGGGCTTGCTGGCACGGGGGCAGGGGATGGCAGCCCCCGCCACCCGCGGCGCTCGGTTCCGCCCTGACCTTCGCGATGGTGGGCCGTGGCGGGAATCGCGGGACCCCGATGTCACTACTGCGGCTCGATACCCGCTGCACGGGTCAGCGCAGCGAACTTGCGCACCTCGCTGCCGACCTTGGCCGCCAAAACTTCCGGGTCGCTGGCCACGACACGGTTGCCCTGTTCTTCCAGCTGTGCCCGCACCTCCGGTACCCGGGTCGCGGTGCGAAACTCCTCCACGAGCCGGGTGACGATGGCGGCTGGCAGGGCGGGTGGGCCGTAGAGGGCGTTCCACCCGCCTTCCATCTCGTAGCCGGGCACCCCGCCCTCGGCCACCGTGGGCAGCTCCGGCAGCTTGTCGAAGCGTTCGCGGCTGCTGACCGCGATGGCGCGCACGCGGCCCTCGTTGATCACCGGCAGGGCGGCGAGCGGGTTGAGGAACATGCAATCCACTTGTCCCGTCACCACCGCTTCCAGTGCCTGGGTGGCACCGCGGAAGGGCACGTGCACCATGCTGACGCCGGCGAGCTGGTTGATCCCTTCCGCCGCCATGTGGATGGAATTGCCCACGCCCGGGGAGCCGAAAGTCACCTGCCCCGCGCGGGCGCGCGCCACGAGGTCGGCGACGCTGCGCACCGGCAGCTCGTTGTTGACCACCAGGATATAGGCGGGCGCCACCAGCAGCAGCGAGATGGGGGTGAAATCCGCTTCCGTGTCGTAGGGCAGGCGGCGGTACAGGCTCGGGTTGATGGCGTGCGAGCCGGTCGTGTAGAGCAGGTTGTACCCGTCGGGCCGTGCCTTCGCGACCATCTCGCTGGCGATGATGCCGTTGGCGCCCGTGCGGTTCTCGATCACGACGCCCTGGCCGAGCTGGATGCTCACCTGGCGCGCCATGATGCGGGCCGCCACGTCCGGCGCGCCGCCGGCGCTGAACGGCACCAGCAGGCGGATCGGCCGGTCGGGATATTCCGCCGCGCGTGCCGCGCCCGGCAGCAGCGTCGCTCCGGCGGCTGCGGCGAGAAATGCCCTGCGTCGCATCGTGTTCTCCGTGTTCTGGAACTTGCCGGGGGCTAGTCCGGGATGAGCGGCAGGAGCAGGAAGGAGTCGTGCTCCGGCCCCGTCAGCACCGTGCTGCGGCCCGCGAAGCGGGGGTGCCCGCGATCGGCGGGGTGGTCGTGCAGGATGCGGCCGGGCGTGCCGGGAAGCTGGAAGTCGCGCCCTGCCAGCGTCAGCACCAGCCGGTAACCGGCGGGGCAGACGATGCTGGTCGGCCAGATCTCCACCTCAACCGCCGTAGGCTCGCCGGGCACCAGCGGCTCGCGGCGGTCGTGGCCGTGCCAGGGCCGCCAGGGCAGCGAGCGCTCGGGGTCGGTGCGGCGGTGCGACGCGCGCAGCCAGCCGCGCGCCACCGGCGTCGGCTCATGGGCACCGGCGAACACCACCTCCTCGCCCGCGGGGTCGATCAGTCGCAGCGTGGCGAAGATGTCGGCGTCCTCGGTGCTGGAGGCGATCCAGAGCCGGGCCATGAGGGAGCCGGTGAACTCCGTATCCGCCGCGAAGGGCGCGGTGGAGAAGTGCAGGCCCTCGCCCAGGGCGTCATATTCGGCGCACCCCGCCGTTGCCGGCGTGTCCGGACGCAGCGTCACCGACCCGGCATCGAGGTGCTGGCGGGTCCAGCGCGTGCCCGAGAGCGGCCAGCTCGTGTCCGTGCGGAACCCGGCACCGTCCACGCGGCGCACCGCCACCTGCACGCGGGGCTCCTCCTCCCACCCGTTCTCGATGCCCTTCAGGTAGCGCTCGAAGAAGCGCCGCTGTAGGGCGATGCCCTCGGGCAGGTAGAAGCTCTCGAAATGCGTGCCGAGATGCATGGTGAGCCATTTCTGCGCCGAGCCCGCGCCGGTGAAGCCCTCGATGTTGCCGCGCAGGTGGACGCCTGGACCGCCCCAGTTGCCGCAGGACAGCACCGGCACCTCGATGCGGGACAGGTCCGGTCGGCGCTCCCGGTAGAAGGCGTCGTCCATGGTGTGCCGCAGGATGGTGCCGCCGTAGTCCACGCGGTTGGCGGCCAGCATCTCTTCCGACAATGGTTCGCCGGTGGTGGGCAGGCCGGTGTCGCGGTCGCGGTGCCGCGTGGCGCCGTTGCCGTTCTGGTTCACCAGCACCTGCCGTTCCAGCCAGTTGCTCGTGAAGCTGTTGCTGAAAATGCCGCCGTGATGCGTGCGGTCGCGATAGGGATCGACGAAGCCTTCCCAGGGGATGATCGCCGCCAGGTGCCTGGGCCGCAGCGCCGCCACCCGCCATTGCGTGTGCGCGAGATAGGAGATGCCCAGCAGCCCCACCCGCCCGTTGGACCAGGGCTGCGTGCCCGCCCATTCCACGGCATCGTGGTAGTCCTGGATCTCGCGCGGCGACATCGGGTCCAGGAAGCCCGGCGACTTGCCGCTGCCCCGGGAGTCCACGGCGATCACCACGAAGCCGTCCGGCACCCAGCGCTCGGGGTCCACCAGCTCCCAGCGGAGATAGCGGCCGGAGGAGCCGGCGAAGACATCGGGGTGGAGCTTGTGCAGCTTCTCCCATTGCGCCGCGTAGCCGTCGGCGAAATGCACGTCCTTGCCGTAGACGCCCTGGGTCATGATCACCGGGAAGCGGCCGGGCCCCGGCGGGCGATAAATGTTGGCACGCAGGACATGGCCGTCATTGACGGGGATGCCGGCATCCTTCTCGACGATCATTGCTGCGGGCTGGGTGTCGGGCATCCGCTTCTCAGTTCCGCTCCATGATGGCGTCGCAGCGCAGCCCGCCCGGCCGTGGCGTGTTGGTGGCGGCTTCCTCCAGGCAGCGCAGCATGCGCAGGTGATCGGACCAGGCGATGGCGCCACCCCGGCCGGTCAGGATGTGCCACGCTTCCTCCGGCACCCGCTCCCCCGGCAGGGCGGCTTCGATGCCGCGCGCGCGCCGCAGCAGGGCCGGGCCGATGGCTTCCCCGGCCTCGCCGCGCTCGCAGGCCTCGCACACGGGGCCGCGCCCTCAGCCCGTGTATTCGACGATGTGCATGCCCTGGCCCCAGCGGTCGATCAGGTAGAGCCGGCCATGCTCGTCGGCGCCGATGTCGTTGGACTGGATCATGCGCGCCCCGTCCGCCACGGCGGGGACGAAGCAGCCCACCTCCTTGGGCCGCAGCACGTCGCTGACGTCCACGGCGCGCAGCCCGGCGTTGAAGTAGGTGATGAACACCGTGTTGGCCCAGGGACCCTCGCCGGGGATGTTTTCCAGGATGTTGTGGGCGCCGAAGCGGCCGCCGCGGTGGAAGTATTTTTCCCGCTCGGGGAACCAGGTGGACACGGGCGTGGGCTTGGCCTCGTCGCGGATGTCCACGATCCACATGAACTGGCTGTCCCAGTAGTTCTGCTTGGCCCGCGCCTCGTCCGTCACGACTAGGTAAGGCCGGTCGCCGATCGGCCAAGCCGTGTGGGTGGAGCCCACGAAGGGCGGCGACCAGCAGACATGCCCGGCCAGTTTCATGTCGCGCAGGTCGGTGCAGTCGATCACCGCCACGCCGCCGCCCCAGAAGGCCGCATACATGCGGTTGCCGCGAATCATCGGTGGGCCGTGCAGGGTGCAGGCGGTCTCGGCCGGGGTGGGGTCGTTGCCCTCGCCCTCGCCCTCGGTCTTCTGCCAGGGCAGGCCCCAGATGCTGATGGGCTCGGGCCGCAGCGGGTCGCGCAGGTCCAGGGTCCAGATGACGCGCTTGTTCCAGCCCGGCGCGTCGCAGGGCATGAAGGCGAGGTGGCGTTCGTTGTCCACGCCGAAGCGGTGCGGGCCGCTGCCGGGCATGTCCATGAAGCCGACCTCGCGCGGTTCGGCCGGGCGGCTGATGTCGAAGATGAAGAAGCCGGCACGGGCGTTCAGCCCGGCCTCGCCCGCCAGCCGCTCCGAATTCACGTAGAGCAGGTCCTCGTGCACGTAGCGCAGCTTGTGCATGTGGACCCCCGGCGGGGCGCGAAATTCCCAGACCTTGCGCGGCCGGCGTGGGTCGGAAACGTCGTGCACCGTGAAGCCTTCCCGCCCCTCGGCGCCGGCGCCGCCGACCGAGCCGACATAGGCGTGGCCGCGGCGTACCTCCACCAGGCTGCCGGCGCCGAAGGCGGCCGAAGGATCGTGGCCGAGAAGGCGGAAGTTGCGGGCTTCCTCGGGCTGCATCAACCGCGTTCTCCTCGTGGCCGGGCGGGTGGGACTTCCGGCGGCAGGTGGCCGAGTGCCAGTTCGGCGCTCAGGGCGAAATGCGCCCGCAGCAGCTGCGCGGCCTCCTCGGCCCGGCGCGCCAGCGCGGCGCGGGTCAGCGCCTCGTGCTCCCCGACGTGGTCGGGCCGCGTACGCGGGGTGAAGGCGGACAGGTTGCGGTAGCGCTCGAAGGCATCGAAGAGCTGGTCGCAGAAGCCCAGCAGCCAGCCGGAGCGGCATCCGGCGATCAGGCAGCGGTGGAAGTGCCGGTGCGCAGCGTCCCAGGCGGGGTTGCGTGGGCCGATGCCCTCGCCGAAGCGCGGGATGCGCGACAGGCGGTGGAAGGCCAGCAGCAGCGCTTCCTCCCAATCCTGGCCGCCATGGGCGATGGATTCGCGCAGCCCGGTCTCGTTCAGCCAAGTTCGGGTGCGCGTCAGTTCCGCGAGGTCCGCGGCGCTGAGCGGTGCCACGGTGAAGCCGCGCTGGTCGGATTGCACCACCAGCCCCTCGCTCGACAGGCGGCTCAGCGCTTCGCGGATCGGGCTGAGCCCCATCTCGTAGCGGGCGCAGAGCTGGCGGGTGCGCAGGCGCGTGCCCGGCGCGATCTCGGTGGAGATGATCTCGTCGCGCAGCCGGGAATAGGCCGCGGAGGCGAGGGTGCCGGGCGCGTGTTCCGCGGCTCTGCTGTGCATGCCTCACCCGGGTGGATTGCCGCTGGCCGCCAGGTTCGGCGGCGTGGTGGGGCGGATCGTAAGGTGGAAGCCGCACGGGCCGCAATACCGATCCTTTCTGTTCTCACGAAAGATGATCGATATTTCTCTTGTACACTGATCGCGCTGGTGGTGTGCTGCGCCGCGCCGGGTTCGGCCAAGGCGCGGGAACCACCCGCGTGGCGCAGCGGGAAGGAAACGGAGATGATCGCTCGGAGGCCGCTGCTCGGCCTGGGTCTCGCCGCGGCGGGCCTCGCCTCGGCCGCGCGGCCGGCACGCGCGCAGGAATGGCCGAACCGGCCGCTGCGGCTGGTGGTGGCCTTCACCCCAGGCGGCCCCAGCGACGTGCTGGCGCGCATCATCGGCCAGCGCGTGACGCAGGAACTCGGCCAAACCGTGGTGATCGAGAACCGTCCCGGCGCGGGCGGCAACGTCGCCGCCGAGGTGGTCGCGAAGTCGCCGCCCGACGGCTACACGCTGCTGATGGCCAACAACAGCATCCTGGCCGCCAACGCCTTCCTGTACCGCAGCATCCCCTACGACCCCATCCGCGACTTCGTGCCCGTCACGCTGGTGGGGGCGCAGCCCAACATCCTGGTGGTGAACCCCGCCGTGCCGGCGCGCTCGGTGCCCGAGCTGATCGCCCTGGCCAAGGCGCAGCCGGGGACGCTGAACTACGCCTCCTCCGGCAGCGGCACCGCGGCGCATCTGGCGGGGGAGCTGTTCCGGCTGCGCGCGGGGGTGGAGATCGTGCACGTCGCCTATCGCGGCGCGGCGCCGGCGCTCAACGACCTGATCGACGGGCGCGTGCAGATGATGTTCGCCACCTCCGCCTCGGTGATGAACTTCATCCGCGAGCGCAGCCTGTGCGCGCTCGCCGTCACCGCGACGACCCGCTCCCCCGCCGTCCCGGACCTGCCCACCGTGGCCGAGGCGGCCCTGCCCGGCTTCGACGCCGCCACCTGGCACGGCATCGTCATGCCGGCCGGGGTGCCGGAGCCGCTGGTCAACCGGTTGGACCAAGCCTTGGCCACCACGCTGGCCGACCGCGGCGTGCGCGAGAAGCTCGACCTGCTGGGCGTCGAGGAGATGCGCAGCACGCCCGCGCGCTTCGCGACCTATATCCGCGAGGAAGCCGACCGCTGGGGCGGCGTGATCCGCAGCGCGGGACTGCACGCGGAGTGAGTTCCGCCTCGCCCTCCGCGGCGCTGCCGCCGGACGCGCCACTCTGCGCCGCGCCTCATCCCGCGCCGCGCCAGCCGGGTCTCGCGCTGCCGCCCGGCGCCTGCGACTGCCACGCGCATATCTGCGGCCCGCTGGCTGGGTTTCCCTACGCGGCGGAGCGCATCTACACCCCGCCGGACGCGCTGCTGCCCACCTATCGCGCGCTGCTGGCCCGGCTGGGCGTGTCGCGGGGCGTGCTGGTGCAGCCCAGCGTTTACGGCACCGACAATCGCGTGCTGCTGCGCGCGCTGGCCGAAGCCGGCGATGCGTTCCGCGGCGTGGCCGTGGTGGAGCCCGATATCCCCGCCGCCGAGCTGGAAGCGATGCATCGTGCGGGGGTGCGCGGCGTCCGCGTCAACCTGGTGGACCGCCGGGAAGGCCGCAACGCCGTGCCACCCGAGCTGCTGCGCGCCCTGGCCGCGCGCATCGCACCGCTGGGCTGGCACCTGGAGCTGCTGCTGCAGGTGGACGCGGTGCCGGAACTCGACACGCTGCTGGGGGACCTGCCGGTGCCGCTGGTGTTCGGCCATCTCGGCTACGTGCCGGCCGCCAGGGGAGGCGCCGCGACGGCGGGCTTCGCGGCGCTGCTGCGCCTCCTGGCGCGGAGCCGCTGCTGGGTGAAGCTGACCGGCCCCTACCGTATCTCCGCCGAGATCCTGCCGTATCGCGACATCCTGCCCATGGCGCGCGCCCTGGCCGATGCGGCGCCGGAGCGGCTGCTCTGGGGCAGCGACTGGCCCCACGTCATGGTCAAAGGCGCCATGCCCGACGACGGCGACCTGGTGGATCTGCTGGCGGATTGGCTGCCGAGCGCCGAGGTGCGCGAGCGCGTCCTCGTCACCAATCCCGCGGCCCTGTACGGGTTTCCTGACGGTGCAGGAGCTTAGCACGACTCCGACAGGCTGCTGAAACCTGTCTTCTGGCCGGGCACGCTGATCAGGGGATGATCGGAGGCGGTCATGGTGTCGGGCGCGGGATGGCGGACGGAGCTGGGGCGCTGTTTGGCACCGTTCCTGGAGGCGCTGGGGCATCGGGCACGGTGGACGATGTGCCCGCTCTACGTGGCGGCGCTGGCGGCCGAGGTGGACCGGCTGGTGGGCGGGCCGGACGCATTTCTCGTGATCGACGACACGGCGCTGCCCAAGAAGGGCCGCGCCTCGTCGATTCAGGCCCCAGCGGAGTAAGTCCGGGAAGATGGCGCTTTCCCCGGGGCCATGCGCGCCAGGCCCGGACCCATCGCCCCGCTCACAGCCGGATAACGGTCCGCGCCCGGGCAAGGATGGCACCGGCCGAGCCCGTGTTGAGGGTGATACCCTTGCTCGCAGCGATGCCAGAAAGCTTGCCGGCATCCAGCTGGGAAAGGTCCTTGAGGGTTTTCACGCCCTGGGCGTCCAGCGCGTCGGCGAGGCCGGAGGGGAGGCCCTCGAAGCGCCCGACCTGGACCGTGCCGAGATCGCCTGTGGTTTGGCCGAGCTGCTGCCGCACCCCGGCCGCCGTGCCGAGCCCCTTGGCCAGGGAGGCATCCATCTCCGTCAGCCGCGTCACGACGGCGTCGAGATCCGTGAAGCTCTCGTCCGGGGCCAGGGAGCCGAGCAGGTCGGAAAGGGGACGGCCGTCGCTCGTCAGCCGGTTGCCGTACTTGTCCAGCAGGTCGCGCACCTTCACCGCGCCCCCGAAGTCACGGCGGATATCATCGTTGCCGGCCAGCACCTCGGCCACGCCGGGGGCGCGGGTGGCGGGGTTCACCACCGCATCCGCCACGGACTTCACCGCCTGGGGCACGGTGAGCACTTCACCGCTGGCGAGTTCCCAGGCCAGGCGTTGCTGCCCGGCGAAGTTCACCGTCCCCACCAGGCGCGGTCCCTTGACGATCGGGCCGATGACCGGCCCGTTGCCCGTGCCACGCTTGAGCTGGGCGATGTCGGCGTTCAGCCGGTTCAGCTCCGCGCGGATCTCGTCGAGGGCGCGGGACAGGCTGGCGCGCAGCCCGTTGACGCAGCTGAAGCCCTGCGCCGACAGGGCGCCGAGCGCGTCGAGATCGGCCTCGACCTTGTGCAGCCGGGCATTGAAGCCTTCGTCGCCGCCGGGCGTGGCACCGGCCTGGACGGTGCTCTCGCCGTCAACCCAGTCGACATGGTCGAAGCTGCGCCGGAAGGGGGCCGGGGCACAGGCTGCGTCGGTTGCCGCCACGGGCTGGCTGTAGGCGAAGGACCGGCCCGTGTTCCAGACGTTGTCGTAGAGCCAGTGCACCGCGATGAAGCGCGCGTCGTAGGCGGAAACGCCCTGCGCGGTGATCGCGGTATAAACTTGGTCCGCGGTGGTGTTGCCGTAGCTGAGCAGGGTGGTGCCGGACATTCTGGGCCGCCTTTCAGGCTTCGGGTTCGTCGAGGCCGCGCAGGCGCGGCATGCGGAAGCGGCGGTAGTGGCGCGCCAGGCCGGGCGGCAGCGGGTCCGCCGTGCCGTCCCCGTCCAGGTCCACGCCGGATTGCCGGATGCGCCAGGTGTTCACCTCGACCCCGAGGGCGAAGCAGCGTTCCAGCGCGTTCATCAGCCACTCGTATTCCGCCAGGGACAGCAGCCGGCCCTCCGGCAGCTCCGGCCGGATCTCGTAGGGATCGGGCGCGCCCTCGCGCAGGTGGCCCAGCGCCACGAGGGCGACGGGACCGGGCGTGCCGCCGGTCAGCAGGGTGCGCGAGCCGAGCCCGGTAAGGGTGGCGCTGCCGCCCAGCGAAACCACCGCCCAGCGGATGCCGGTGGCGCGCCGCTCGCCGAGGTTCACTCCCACGGCGGGCAGCGGCGTGACGGCCGCGACCAGCACCACCTCCGTCGCCGTGGCGAGGGGCAGGAGGGCGGTGACGCCACTTTCCCGCAGGAGGCGCACCAGCGCGGCGAGGGGCGCCGCGGAGGCGGGGTCGCCGGCGCGCAGCCCGGCGGAAAGGCCGGGATCGACCGACAGGGTGCGGTGCAACTCGCCGGGCAGGGTCCCGACCGCCGCGGCGGCGGCCCGGACGGCGACGGGCGCGGCAAGCCCGCCCGCGGCCAGGGCGGCGGCGAGCGGGCTGGCGGCGGGGATATCCGCCGCGGCGGCGCGCCGCGCGGCGGCCTCGGCCCCGGAGAGCACGGCGAAGGCGGGGGCGCCCGCGGCGGCCTGGCCCGCCGTGGCGCGGGCGAGGGCGGCGCCCAGGGCCGCGTTCATCGCGGGGTCGCCCTCCGCCTCGAAGATAGCGCGGAACTCGGTCGGGGCGCCGGGCGTCACGGCATCCGGCCCCGCGATGACCAGCCCGCGCACCGGCATGTCGGATAGGTATAGCGCATCGGTGGCGAGGCGGTGCGCGGTGCGGAACCCGGCCGCGCGCCAGAGCCAGGACAGGGTGACGTCCCCCGCCTCGGGGGGCGCGGCCCGGGCGGCGGCGATCAGCGCCTCGGCCTCCGCGTCCTCGCCGGGGTCACGCGGGGCGAGCAGCCGGTCGCGCAGCGCGTCGGCCTCCACCAGGGCGAGGGGCGCGATGGAAAGGCCCAGCCCGGTCTCGAAGCGGCTGCCCCCGGCCGGGTCGCCCGCCCCGGCGATCGCGATACGGTCGGGATGGCCGATTGCCGCCAGGATGCGTTCCGCCCGGTCCAGCGCCGCCGCCAGGCCGGGGGCGAGGGCCGCGCCCGCCGCGAAGTCGAAGCGCGCGCGCAGCCGGTTGCGCAGCTCGGCGGTGGCGACGCGCCGGGCGGCGGGAAGAAAGCGCGCGGCATGGGCCGCGTTGGCCGGCGGATCGTTGCGCGGCTGCACGAGCCAGTCGGCGCGCAGCCGGGCGAGCAGGTCGGTGCGCGCGGCCGGCGGGCCGATGGCGAGGAGGCGGATGGCGATGGCCAGCGGCGTGCCCGGTTCCGCGATCGTCAGGCCGGGGATGCCCTGGCGCAGCAGCGCCGTGGCCGCCGCGCGGGTCGGCGCCAGGAAGGGGCGGTGGATGCCGAGGCGATGGCGATACGCGGCATCCGTCTCGGCGGCGGGGGTCGCGACGATCTCCCGGCGCGCCGCGTCCCAGGCGGGGGCGGAGGACAGGCGCGGGATGCCGAGGTCGGCCCCCATCCGGTCCAGCGCTTCCAGCGCCGCCGTGTCCAGCCGGCGCATGGCGCGGAGCTGCCGCGCTTCCCGCCGCAGCCTGCCCTTCTCGGCGCCCAGCAGGGCGAGGAGGCGACCCAGCTCGCCCTGGCTGAGGGAGCCTTCCAGCCACTCCGCCAGCGACGCGGCGGGCAGGGGCGCGCCGTCCAGCGCGGCCTCCAGCGCGACGGAGAAGGCCGGCACTGCTTCCCCGGCCGGGCGATGCAGCGGCAGGGCGGTGCCCGCCTCGCTCCAGGGCGCGAAGCGCAGCACGGCCGGTGCGTCCGCTCCCGGCAGGGCCGCCGTGACCGTCAGCGCGCGCTCCTCCAGCGGGGCGCGCAGGGCGAGCAGGAGCAGCGGCCGCCGGGTCGGGAAGGGCACGACCAGCCGGCCCTGCACGTCCAGCGCGATCACCCGCCCTTCCGCCGCCGCGGCCAGCGGCGCTGTCAGGTGCGCGGCCATGGCGCGGGCCGAGGCCGCGCCCCATGGATCCAACACCCGGGGATCCAGCACCCGGCGATCGGCGGCCGTGGGCATCACACGATGTCCAGCCGGACGGGCGCGTCGAGATCGACATAGGCCGGGATGCTGTCGGCGCCGGGATCGAGATTGGCGCCGACCGGCAGTTCCTGCGGCTGCCCCGCCGGGCCCGTGCCGGAGGGAAAGCGCAGGAGGCGGACGTCGCGCGCATCGGCGATGCCCGGCTCGCTCATCAGCGTCCAGATCACCTCGGAAACCCGCACGGGCTCGCCGAAGGGCAGGCTGTCGACATAGCGCTGCAGGCGCTGGTGCAGCCGGGCGCGCAGCGCCGCGGCGGCGGCGGAACCGTTCACCGTCGCGGCGTTGCCGGTCGGCAGCGGCAGGCCGCGCACCACGAGCTTCGCCGCGACCCCCACCCCGACCTCGTTGGCCATCTGGATGTTGGGGTAGATGCCGACCGGGCGCACATCCTCCACCGCCGCCTCCACGGCGGCGCGCAGCCCATCCGGGCCGGACCAGATCGCCGCCGGGGTCGGGGCGACCAGGACGGTGACGTAGTAGGGGGAGGCGAGGTCGCGCTCCGTCCCGAAGAGCCGCTCGATGAAGTTGAAGTTGCCGAAGATCGACTGGCCGAGGTCGAGCCCGCCGCGCAGGTCGGCCACCTGCACCTGCCGCACGCCGGGCACCAGCGACACCGCCGTTTCCACCGCGGCCGCGGTCCAGATCGAGCGCGGGGCGCGGAGCAGGAGCTGGCGGTAGCGCAGGTCGGGCCAGCCCTGCTCCCCGCCGGCGAGCGCCGCCGTATGTTCCACGGTGAGGAGCCGCTCCCCCGCCGCCTGCTCCGCCGCCAGCAAGTCGGCGGCCAGCGGGTCGGTCGGGTTCACCCGGTCCAGCTTCTGGGCCGGCACCACCGGGTCGAGATTGTGGCTGGGACCGGGGATGAAGGCCTCCACCGCCACCTCCCGCCGGGGCGTGGCGCCGTCCAGCACCGCCGTCTCGGTCAGCGCGGCATGATGCCCGCCGGGGGTCAGCAGGCGCAGCCCGCGCGGCAGGGTCAGGCGTGCCACGCCCGCCGGCAGGGCGGCGGCCAGCACCAGCGCGACCCGACCGGTCGCGGGCAGGCGCGGGCGCGGCAGGCCCAGCTCCTCGCCCAGGGCGGTGAGGGCGGCACCCCGGGCGGAGGAGACGAAGAGGTCGTCATAGGTCGCGGCGAGCGCCGCCCAGTGCCGCGCATCCTCCAGCGCCGTGATTTCCAGCAGCTTGCGCAGCACGGAGCCGGAGGACAGGTCGGCCTCGGGGCCGAGCAGGGCGCGGGCCAGGGCCAGCTTCTCGGCCAGCAGCCGGGCGAAGGGCTTGGCGGCGAAGCCCGCGCCGGTGACGCCGAAGCCGGGCGAGGCGGTGCCGCGCAGCGCCTCGTCCAGCGCCAGCACCTCGCCCGGGTCCAGCGGGCCGGTGGTGTCCGAGAGGGAGGGCGCGGCGCTACCGGACATCGGTGATCTCCCCGTCGAGGCGCGCGACCTGCCGGGTGGACGCCACGGTCTCGAAGTCCGCCAGGATGGCGAGCGAGCGGCTGCCCGGCTCCCTTTCCGGCCCGCCCGGCTCGCCGGACAAGCGGACGGACAGGATGCGGCGGATGCGCGGCTCGGCCCGCAGCACCTCCACCACGGCGAGGCGCAGGCGCTCCCGCCGCAGCACCGGGTCGGATTCCTCGGCCAGCGCCGCCAGCCCGGCAAAGCCGAAGCCGGCCGCGAAAAGGTCGGAGCCGCGCAGCGTGACCAGGGCGAGGCCCAGCGCCTGGCCGAGCGCGTCATGGCCGGAAACGGCGCTGCCGGCGGAAAGGTCGATGTCGAGCCCGCCCGCGGCGCCGAGCGAGGGCTCCACCGGAACCAGCCGGATGGCGCGGCCGAGGGGGGCTTCGCGGGCGTCGGTCACGCGGCGGACACCTTGGACTGGAGGGGAGAGCCGGGGCCCAGGGAAAGCGGGTGGGGCGGCGGGCCGGCCGCGCCGGGCGGCCCGCCGGGGGGCGGCGGCACGGAGGCCTGGCCGCTGACGGGGGGGAGGAGCACCCCCTCGCCCGCCACCTGGAGCTTCGCGGCGGCGCCGGAGACGTCCGAAACGGCGGTGCAGAGGGGCAGCGAGGAGGCGCCGGCGCCGCAACCCACCACCGGGCAGCCCTTCACATGCGAGGCGGTGAGCGCCATGCCGCCGGCGATCCGCAGCTTCGGCGCCCCGGCAAGCGTCACCTTTCCCCCGTAGGAGCAGAGCAGCGTGTCGCCGGTGGTGAGGAGGGCGGGCATCAGGTCACGTTCATCCGGTTGGCGACCGAGACGTCGACGTCGCGCGCGTTGATGGAAACGGTGCCGTTGGAGCCGGCATCGAGGCTGATCCGCTCGCCCCGGATGGTGATGGCGCCGTTCGCGTCCATGGTGATCTCCGCCTTGCCGTCGGCATGGCGGAGGGAGAAGGCGGCAGACTCACTGGCGGGCCGCGTGCCCGCCTTGGCGTCCGCATCGGGGCCGATGCGCAGGGTCAGCTTGCCCACCTGGATCACGCGATTGCCGGCGGCGTCGATGAGGTCGTGGGTCGCGGGGGTGTCCGGGCCCGGCTCGTGGTCCGCCGTGTCGGTCGGGGGCAGGGCGGCGGCCGGCGCGTTCCGCGGCAGGCAGAGCCACCAGTCGCCCGCCTGCGGGGTCATGCGCGCCCCCGGGCCCCAGGTGGCGCCGAACTCGTAGGGCTCGGTGGCGAGGCCGTTGCGGAAGCCCAGCATCACCCGCATCCCCGGATAGCGCGGCAGGGCCAGGCCGCAGGCGCCCCAGGCGAAGGGGGTGAGGGTGGTAACGGCGCGATGCTCGGACGCGCGGGCGCGGGCCGGCGGGTGTCGCCGCAGCGTGTGGGATTCTCCCGCGAAGCCGCTCGTCCCCTCCCAGGCGGTGAGCGTCATGGCCGGGGTGGCGGGCGGGGCGGCGGCGGTATCGCGCACCTCCGCCACCTCCGGCAGGCGTAGCCGGCCGAGCACGGAGCGGGCGAGGCCGCGCACCTGCCGCCCGAGATTCGCCGCCGCGTCGCCGTCGCGCGCCGGGCGGGCCGGGCCGTCCGCCTCGCTCCGCTGGAAAAGGGACCAGGGGTTGGCCGGCAGGACGAAGGGCAGCTCCAGCGCCGTCACCTCCGTTTGCAGCCCCGATTGCCGGGACATGCGATGGGTGACGGAGGTGACGTAGGCGGCGGTGTCCGGCGGTTCCGGACCGCCGAAGCCGCCCGCGAGCCCGGCGAAGGCCCCGGCCAGGGCGGTGCCGAAGGAGGGGGTGGTGGTCAGCACCTCCTCCTCCGGCGCCTTGAAGCGCACCACCCCGCCGGGGCGCAGGTCCGGCCGGCCGCGCAGCAGCAGGCGCCAGCCGCGCCGTCCGCCCACGGCATTGGCATCCGCCTCGGCCGTGGCGGAGGCGAGGCCGCCCGGCAGGTCGAGATCGACCGGCCCGCCGGCCGGGAAGGGGATGCTGCGCCGGCCCAGATGCAGCGTCCCGTTGACCGGCAAGGCGACGGCGGGCGCGTCCTCCCGCAGGTCGGCGGCGATCCGCTCGGCCAGGGCCTGGATTTCGGCGAGTACGCTGCGCGCCTCGCCGCCGCTGCCGGTCTGTTCCGCGGCGGGCGGGGTGCCGGGCGGGAGCAGTTCCGTTTCCGAGGGCTCGGCGGCGATCGGGATGCCGGCCGCCGAGGACAGGACGCGCAGCAGCCCACCCAGCCCGTCGGCGCAGACCAGCGGCGCGCGATGCGTCGCCAGCCGGTCGTAGGCGAGGTCGCGCCCCTCGAACACGGCATCCCCGCCCCGCCGTCCCAGCCCGCGCCGGCGCTGCCGGATGGCGAAGCGCCCGACCAGGGCGGGGGCCAGGGCGGCGCGGTCCGGCGCGGCGTTCACCCCGACAAGGTTGGTGAAGTAGCCGCCCAGGTTGGCGTTCACGTCCTGCCAGAAGAGAAACAGTTCCACCGCCACGGCACCGCGCGCGTCCTTGTAGTGCGCGTCGGTCATCGCCTCGACGGTGAGGGAAAAGCGGCCGCCGGACAGGTCGCCGGGCAGCGCCACCTCGATCGCGGCGAAGTAGTCGGCATGGCCGATCAGCAGCGCCGCCGCCCCCGGCGCGGGGGCCCGCGCCTGTTCCGCCGTGAGAAAGGCGGCCGCCCAGCCGGCGAGGTTGCCGGTGCGGGCGGCCCGGATATTGCCGGCGTCGAGGATCATCGCAGCCCCTGCTTCAGGAGGTGGATCCGGCGCAGCCGCAGCACGGCGCGCAGCCCCGCCCGGCTCTCCATCCGGTCGGCCGGCGGCAGCCGGGCGATGAGCGCGGGGGAGGGCGGCACCGGCTCGTAGGAATCCGCGGCCAGGTCGGCGCGCGCGGCGGCGAGGCGCAGCACGGACCCGAAATCCCCCGGGCCGAGCAGGGTTCCGGCATGCAGCGCCCAGCCGCGCAGGAAGAGCCGCAGGCCGAAGCCGCCGTCGCGCCCGGGCAGCTCGGCCAATAGCCCGGCGGCCAGCGGCAGGGTGGCGACCGTTTCGCCATCCTGCTGCACGCGCAGGCGTGGCGCGGGGCGCGCTGGGTCGGGTGCCGCCTCCGCCGCCGGGGCGGGGGCCGCCTCCCCCGCGTCGGAGGAGAGCAGCGTGCCCGGCGGCAGGTCGCGCAGCGTCGCGGCGACGCCCAGCGGCAGGACGAGCAGGACGCGCCAGCGCGGCAGCAGGGCGACGGCATGCGGCAGCCCGTTGCGGATCGGGCTGTCGAGGGCCGCCATCCCCTCCGGCGCGGCGGGGGGCGGGTTCAGCCGGGCGATGGCGGGGAGGGAAGTGTTCATCCGAAATCCGCCAGTGCGCCCACGCCCAGCGAGGCGACATCGAGGAGCTTGCCCAGCGGCGAGGGGCGCGGGAGGTGTTCCAGCGTCATGGACACGTCGAGCGCCTCGCGCCGGGCGCTGGTGGCGGTGAAGGTGAGCTGCTTCACCTGCATGTCCGTGCGGATGGTCATGGAGGTGGCGAGCACCAGCCCGCCCACCGCGAGGCCCGGCGCGCCCACCGCCCCCGCCAGGGCGCCCGTCAGCGCGGCGGCGGCGGAACCGCGCTGCGCCGCCTCGGCCTGCATCTCCAGCGCCATCTTCCAGGCGAAGCGCTCCGGTCCCACCAGCAGCCCGCGCAGCCGCACGGTGGCATCCGCGACGGGCGCGATGGCGCGCAGGCCGGAGGAGCCGATGGCGGGCAGGTGAAAGGTCTGGTCGAGGGTGATCTCCGTCACCACCCAGAGCGGGATGAAGAGCAGCCCGCCATCCCAGAGCAGGGCGGAGGGCAGGGTGCCGTAGTCGGCGAAGGATGTCTGACGGCCGCTCACCGGAGCCTCCCGCCGATCGGGGGAACGACGCGGATGCCGAGCCCTTCCAGCCGCGACGTCATCGCGGCGACGTCGCCCAGTTCGCTCGTCACCCGCAACCGGATGCGGTGGCGGTCGAGGATGCTGCGCACGGCGCGGAGGTTCTCGGGCCGCAGGTGGTCGTCCGGACCCCAGCCGGCGCTCGCCGCCTCCAACTCGTCCGCCGCGGCACGGAGCCGGGCCAGGCTGTCGCCGACCGCCGGGTCGGGGACGTGGCCGGCGCCACGCTGGCGCAGCATCGCGGCCTCGATCTCGGCGATGTCGTCGCGCAGGTTGGCAAGGAAGCGCGGCAGCTCCAGCGCCGAAACGCCCGACAGGGCGACGGGGCTGCGCACGCCGCCGGGATGGTCGCCCCCGGCGCCCGACGTACTCTCCGGCACCCGGCCGCGATGCGCCTTGTCGTCGACGTACCAGAGGTCGCCGTTGGCGCGACGGACCAGCAGGTCGGTGCCGGGCTCGCGCGGGTTGACCCGGCGGTTGCCGGGGCGGCCGGGGTCGAAGGCGGCGGGGTCCTTCAGCACCATCGCGCCGGGCTCGCCGCCGACGTTGAAGGTGGCGCTCCACTCGCTCATCGTCGGGCGGATTTCCGAGCCCATCTCCGCCCGGACGTAGTCGCGGAAGGAGCCCTTCGCCCCGCCCTCCCGCCAGCGTCGCCAATAAACCAGGACCTGTCCGCGGTTGCTTTCCGCCAGCGGCCCGAGGATCGTGTTGTCGCCCAGGCAGTCCTTCGCCAGCGCCTCCGGGAAGCCGGCGACGGCGGCGCGGCGCCGGGCCAGGGCAGCGGGGTCCACGACCTCCATCCGGTGGCGGGCGACGCCCATGGCCTCGACGGCCCGGGTGAGGTCGGCCAGCTCCGCCTCGGTCAGCCCCGCGGCCTCCCCCAGCTCGCGCAGCCGGTCGAGCTGGGCAGGGCGGTTCTCCGCGGCCAGGGCGAGGCCGAGCCGGTCGCCCAGCTCCGGGTCCGCGACCAGCCGGTCGATCAGCGCCGCGCCCCGGGGATGACTGGCGCGGGCGGCATCCATCGCGGCGGCGAGGCTTTCCGGCGGGTGCGGCGAAACGGCGCCGGGACGCGGCGCGCCGTTCCCGCCGTGGGGGTGGGCGCCAGTGGCGGGCGGCGCCCCGGCGGGGCTCGCCGCGCCGGCGACCACGCGCTCGCCGGTGGCGGCGCCGTTCATGGTTTCCGCGTGGCGCCGGGCGGAAGCGAGCCCGTCCATCTCCCGCTCGAGCTGCGCGAGCAGGGCGGAGAAGCCGGCAACGTCCATCCCCTCGGGCAGGATGCCGTTCTCCACCACATGCGCGACGGCGTCGCCCAGGCGGTTGCGCAGCCCCTCGATGCGTTCCAGCCGCGCGGTGACGTCGCGCAGCCAGCTCGCCCCGAGATCCTCCATCACGTGCACCATCAGCGAGCGCAGCAGGGCGGTGGCGCGGGCGCGGGGGATGCCCAGCGTTTCCAGATGCGCAGCGGCGGCGCGCAGGCGCGGATGGCTTTCCGAAAGGGAGCGGAAAAGGCCCGGGGGCAGGCGCGGGGTGAAGCCCATCAGCCCTCCTCCCCCAGCAGCGCGGCCGGCAGCGGCGCCTCGGCGCGGCGGCCGGCATCGCGCTCAATGGCCTCGATCAGGGCGAGGGCGCCGTCGCGGCCGCCGACGGCGGTGTGCAGCGCGATCTCCCGCTGCACGCGCTCCAGCACGGGGCCCAGCGCCGCCTCGATGACGTGCTGGATCAACAGGTTCGTCGCCGCCTCCTGCACCAGGGTGGGCAGGAGCTGGCGCGACAGGGCATGGGTGATCTGGCGATTGGCGGAGCGCAGAACGGAGCGCATGGCCAGGCGCGCCCCTACGGCGGCGCCTGCCCGCATCCCGCCGCGCACGCCGAGGGAGATGGCGCGCGCCGCCGTTCCCGCCTCGGGCAGCAGCGCCAGGGCCACGCCGACATAGGCGACGTAGAGCTGCAGCTCCAGCTCGGCGCGGTTGAGCACCAGCTCCGGGTTGATGAGGCCGCGATAGAGCTGCAGCCGCGCGCGCGCATGCGCCACCTCCGCCACCGCGAGGCCGACCCCCACGGCGAAGGCGGCCGGCGGGCAGAGCACGGCGAGCAGGGTCAGCGCGGCGAACTCGAAAACGAGGCGGAACCGCTTCTTGGCCTGCTCGTTCATCAGCGCGTCGCGGATGCCGGCGCCCCAGACCCGGTCGCCCTCGAAGAAGGCGCCCAGCAGCTCATGGGCGAGGAGATGCGTGCCGGTGAGCGCGTAGGGCGCGCCGGGAACCTGGGTGGAAGCGGCGTTGCGCTGGATCGCCGCGGCCTGCAGGCCGAACAGCTCGTCCCCCTGCGCCTTCGCCGTCTGCTCCGCGTTGCGCCGGGCCATGTCGGCGAGCAGCTCGCGGAGGAGGCGCTCGGCGGCAGTGGGATCGGCGCGAAAGGCGGCAATGGTTTCGGGGATGTCGGAGAGCTGCTGGATCAGCGGGTCGAGGCTCTCCGCATCGCCGCGCTTCTGCGCGATGGCGGTTTCCAGCGCCGTCCGCGTCCAGAGCAGGCCTCGCGCGTCGCGGATCCGGGCGACGCCCGCCTCCTCCACGATCTCTCCCGCCTCGCCGGGACGGTGGGTGAAGGCCTCGCCGGCGGTGCAGGCCTGCGCGAGGGCGCGCGCGGCACCGCTCCACCCGTCCACGGGCTGGACGTAGTTCTGCACGGTGCGGGCGCGCTCGTGGTTTGCCAGCCGGTCGCGAAGTTCGGTGAGCGCGCCGAGGTCGGACAGGCGCGCCAGCATGATCTCCTGGAACAGGGGCGCATAGGCATGCAGGTTGCGCTGCCGCGCCGCGATCTGTTCGCGCGAGGTGTTGAGCAGCTGCAACATCACCAGCTGGCAGCCGGCGGTGAAGATGCGGCCCACGGCGCGTTCCAGCCGGGGCCAGGCGGCATAGCCGAAGTCGCGGAACCAGTGGTGGGGATAGTCGGCGTAGTCGCCGGAAAGCAGCCGTGCGCCTTCCCCGATGCTCACCTCCTGCAGCAGCCGGGTGAGCCGGGCGCAAAGGGCGGCGGCCTGGGCGAGGCGGCGAAGCTGCAGGATGCCGGGGGAGGCGCTGGGGGTGAAGGCGATGCGCCCCATGTTGCCGGCCTGGCCGGCCGGGCTGTTGGCGCTGCGCCCCGTCCCCTCGGCGGTGGCGTTGCGGCCGATGGCGACGGCGAAGTTCGTGATGGCACCGGAGGCCATCAGGGCGAAGGTGCCGGGCCAGCGGCACGGGGTGATGCCCAGCCGCGCGGCCAGCTCTTCCACCATGCCGGTGATGCGCTTGCCCAGCGGGCCCAGCTCGGCCGGATCGGCCTCCGAGCCGCCAAAGGGCTCGCAGGCCATGTGCTCGGTGAAGAGGCCGGGCGGCAGCATCGGAAACAGCCGCGCCCCCTGGCCCTCGCCGCCGCCGGGAATGCCGTAGCGGCTGCCGCCCCCGTCATCGCCCCCGGGCCCGCCACCGCCGGCCCGCGCCCCTTCGCCCTCTAGCCCGCCGCCCGCCGCGTCGCGGCCGGCGCCGCCCTCGCCCGCCCCGTCGCCGCGGCCGAGCGGCGCGTAGCTGATGATCGTGATGGGCAGGATCTGCGCCGGGCCGGTCCAGCCGATGTCGCTGGCGGCGTCTTCCCGCAGGGCGATCTGGAAGGCGGTGCCCTCGCCGAAATCCAGGCGGAGGAGGAAGCGCCGGTCCGCGGGGATGGTGTCCGACAGCCGCGCCACCGCCGCTTCGACGAAGCGCTCAACCGAGGCCTCGTACTCCGCCTCGTCCATCACCCGGTCGGCGCGCGCCTCGGCCGCGCCCAGCTCGTCACGCACGGAAGCGCGCAGCCCCGGGCCGTAGCCGGCGCGCAGCAGGGCCAGGCGCTCCTCCCCCGGCGGCGGCAGCGCGGTCTGGGTCAGGGTGGCCGCCCCCGCCTGGGGCAGGAGGGGTTCGAGCACCGGCTCGACCTCCTCGCCGCGCAGCCGCGCGCGGAGGACCTGCTGCACGGGAAAGGAGAGCTGGCGGCTGTGCTCCTCGGTCGCGAAGCCGTCGGTGGTGATGAAGAGTTCCCAGCCCCAGGGCCGCAGCGCGATCAGCCCGCAGGGCCCCCCGCGCACCTGCCGGCCGGCGCCCACCTCCTCCGCGCGCAGCCAGGCGGCGAGGCCGCGCAGGTTCTGCGGGATGTCGTTCTCCACATCCCATTCCACCCGGGGAAAGCCGGACAGCCCGCCCCCGACCGGCAGCAGGGCGGTGCCGCCCTCGTAGCTGTCCACCAGGTAGCGGCCGAGCGGGTAGGCGCGCCGGGCGTCGCGGCGCTCCCGCGCCGGGCGGTGCGCGGCGGGCTCGGGCGAGGGCTCGTCCAGCACCTCCAGGGCGCGCGCGATGGCGAGGCGGATGGCGCGCTCCACCGCCTCGTGCCCGGCGGGGGCGGGGCCGGTCCAGGCGATGGCGGGCGGGTGGGGACGGCGCGCCGGGGCGATGCCCGCCGCCTCCGTGGCGCGCCGGGAGCGGCGCAGGGCGCGGCCGACGGCGCGCTCCACCGCCGCCTCGATCTCCGGCAGGCGGCCGGTCACGGCCTCACGGTCGAGGCGTAGGCGGACGGGGATGTGCACCGCGACCGCCATGCTCCCTATCCTTCCGAAACCCCGTCGAGGCCGGAGGAGAGCCGGCCGAGCACGTGCTCCGCGATGCGGTCGAGGTCGATCGCGCCCTCGCCGGAGACCAGCTCCACCTCCACCGGGAAATGGTAGTGCACGGCGGCGGGGCCGCTCGCCATCGTGCGGTCGAGCAGCGCTTCCGAGCCGGGGGCGGGCAGCACCACCTCCCCCTCATGCACCAGCGCCAGCCCGGTGCGGCGGACGCGCGCGGCCTGCCGGCTCCCGCTCACGCCGTCACCGCCTCACCCACCTTGGGGTCCACGCTGGTTTCCAGCGAGAAGCCGGAGAAGGTCGCGCTCGGCGCGCCGGAGATGGTGGCGGCGCCGGGCTGGGCCGAGGTGATGATGCAGCGGCGCATCACGAAGGAGGCGAAGCTCCAGTCCTCGCCCTCCGCCTCCTGCAGCAGGATGTCGAAGGGCGTGCCCTTCAGCGCCAGCGCGGTGAGCTGGCCCACCACGCCGCCGATGGCGCGCACGGTGATGGAGAAGGTCAGCGATTTCGGCTGGTAGACCACGCCGATATGCGTGCGCTCCACCGAATGCAGCGGTTCCGCGCCCAGGCTGAAGGTGGGCGAGAACTGGTCGATCGGCGTGATCTGCACGGTGTTGCCGTCCACCTGGAAGGAAACGGCGAGTCGGGTTCTCCAGTCGGGCATGGAGGGGCGTCCTTTCGCGGCGCGGTGGGATCAGGCGAAGTCCATGCGGAGGGTGACGCCGAGGTGGTGCACCTGCGGCCCGTAGATGATGGCGACGACCATATCCACGCCGCGCGTCGCGCGGGCCTGGGTGATCGCCTGGGTGTCGGCGGCGGTGCGCGCGCTCTCCGGGATCGAGAGTAGTTCCAGCAGCGGGATCGTCACCGTGTAGCCGTCGATGACGTTCTGGCGGCGCAAGTTGGCGACGATACCTTCCGCCGTCAGCTTCACCAGGGTGAGGCCGGGCTTGGTGATCCGCGCATCGCCGATGGTGCCGATCAGCCCGGCGCGCAGCCGGAACTGGATGTCGTCCAGCACCCGCACGATGTCGACGAAGGGGCGGCGCGCATCGGTGGTGAAGAGCCCGCCATCGGCCATGAACAGCCCCTCGCCGGGGATCAGGGCGGGGTCGATGATCGGGATGATGCCTTCCGCCGCCAGCGCCTTGATCTCGGTGGGCGAGAAGCCCAGCTCGCGCGGGATGGCGACGCCCCGCACCTGCTTCAGCACGGGCGAGACATGCGGCGGCTGGCCGGCGATGGCGGCCATGGCGGCAGTGGCGAAATCCGGCGCCGTGCCCGCCGCGCGGGCCGCGACCACGATCATCCGCCCGGTGTCGCTGCGCAGCACCTTGCCCGCCCCGGTGAGCGCCCCGAGCGTGTCCGCCGCCCAGGTCTGGGACGGCGCCTGGGTGGGGTCGGCCATCGCCACCGCGATCCGGGGGGAGCCGGCGGCGGAAACATCCTCCGCATGCGCCTTCAGCAGCAGCAGCGCGTCCACCTCCGTTTCGCGCGCGAGGGAGACGAAGTTCACGTCGTCCACCCCTTCCAGCGCGCGCAACGCGGCGGCATAGCCGCCCGCGGCGGCGCGGACGCCGTAGACCTTGGCCGGCGGCGGATCCTGCAGCAGCGCGACGGCGAGCGCGTCAAAGAGCGCGTTGCGCTGCACCGCGCCGTCGGCGTCGCGGGAGGCGAAGAGCGTTGCCGCCTCACCGGCCGAGGTGACGACGCGCGGAGCGTCTACCGGGGCAGTGCCTCCCGAGGCACCGTCCGGCGTGATGCCGACCACGGCGACCACGCCGGGGCTGCGGGTCGCGACCGCCGCCGGAGGCGGCACGATCTTCACCTCGACGAAGGGATAGGCGACCACATCCAGGAGGGGCATCGGGGCGTCCTGTCTCGAAGGTTGATACGCGGCTCAGGGAGGAGCGACGGCCAGGGCGACGCCCTCGCGCGCCAGGAACTCCACCGCCGCCGCGCGCCGGGCCGTGGCATCCCCGCCGGGCCAGCCCGGCGCGTCAAAGAGCGCGGCGGGGGTGACAACCAGCGCGGCGATGGCGGCGCGGCGGCGCAGCGGCGCGGGGGGCGGCAGCACGTCCGGGTCCCGCCCCAGCGCCTCCCGCACCGCCCGGATCTCCGCCAGCAGCGGGGCGAGGGGGGAGAGCGTTTCGCGCAGGAAGACCGCCACGGTGACGGGCAGGCGCACGGGCACGGGCGGCCCGGCGGCGGGGGCGGAGAAGGTAACGCGCAGCGTGCCCAGCGCCGTGCTGCCGCGCGCCGCCAGCAGGCCGGCGACGGAGTCCTGCCCCGCCGCGCGCAGCAGGTCGTCCAGCGCGGCCTCGTCCAACAGCTCCGGCTGCTCCATGCCGGTCTTCAGCCGCGCCAGCAGCTCGCCGCGCCGTGCTGCTTCCAGCGCATCGGCGTCGGCGGGCAGCCCGCCGGGCGCGGCGGCGAGGCTCCGGTCGAGGTCGAGCAGCGCGAAGCGCGGGCGGACGCCCTCCACGACGCTGTCCGCCGGGATGCGCCGGGCGATCAGCTCGCCGCGCCAGAGCGCCTCGGCGCGGGCGGGGGAGGCTGCGCGCAGGCCGCGCAGGGCGAGGCGCAGCTCCGTCGCCACGGGGGCGTCGCCGGCGCGCCACATTCCCTCCAGCAGCAGGGGTGGCGCGGCTTCCACCCCGATCTGGGCGGAATCGAGGGCGAGGGCGAAGGGGCCGGAAAGCGGATCGAGCGACAGGTCGAAGGCGGAGCCGGCGAGCTGGCCAAGGCTTTCCTGGTCCAGCAGGGCGGTCCGGCCGGCCTCGGTCGCCACGCGCAACAGAAGGCTATCCGCGATGTCCACGGCACGTTCCGGCCCCAAGCGCAATTTTAACGATACCGAAATGAAAGCGCGGAAACAACCACGAAGTGGGCGTGCCCGGGCCATGGGCCCCACACGGGGCGGAAGCACGGGCGAGCCGGAAAGCCGGACCGCCGCGGCGTTTCAGCGCAGCGTCTGGGCCAGCCGGTCGGGCAACCAGCCGCCCGGCAGGCTGACGAGGAAGGTGGTGGTGACGACCACGGCCCCGCCATCATCGTGGGTGCAGCACTGGCACGTGCCTCGGTTCTCAGTGCCGTCGGGTTCTGGCTGAGCGTCACGCGGTGTGGCAGCGGTCGGGTTCACCGCTTGGCAGCATGGCGATCTGCGGGGCGAGACCTCAACTCACGACCGCAGCAGGCGGAATCCCCATCGCATCGGACCGATCAGGTCCATTCGCCTGCAGCTGACGCCGTTGCTGCTCGTTCTCCGCTCTCAGCGCAGCGATCTCCTCGCGAACAGGCCGAAGCGCGTCTTCCAGCTCGGCCTGCGTGAAGCGGGGCGTGATGTGCTGTGGGCAGTTCCAATCGAAGGCCTCGACCGTGATGAGAACGGCGCGCTCGACGCGGCCGGGGTAGCCCGGCACTGCCAGGCGTTCGGCGAGCGCCGCGTCGGCCCGGGCATCGACGACCCGCATGCGCCCGAAGATCTTCAGGCGGCGCCGGTGCGCGTAGTCCATGAAGAACAGGGAAACCCTGTTATCCGCCTGGACATTGCCGACCGTGATGTACTGCCGGTTGCCGCGGAGATCGGCATAGCCGAGCACCTGATCGTCCACGACCTTCAGGAAGCCTGCCGGCCCGCCGCGGAACTGCACGTAGGGCCAGCCGGTCTCGGACACGCTGGCCAGGTAGAAGCCGTCGCGTTCCGCGATGAACTGCCATTCGGCCGGGCCCAGCCGGTCGTTGCGGGCCGCTTCCGCGGCGGAGCCTTCGGCGCGGGCCCATTGCGCCGCGCTGCCATACTGCTCGCGTGCCGCCTGCACGGCGGGTGTCGACGCGATCTCCAGATACCGGTGGCGCATGTGTGTTTCCCGCAGGGTTGCCAAGCGGCCGCCGCGAGGGGCGGCCATCGGGGTGTCAGCTCTGGTAGGCCCAGTCGGCCGGCTGCCAGCGGAGGCTGCCATTGTCGGGCAGGATGCGGCCGAGCCCCGGGAAGGCCATGTGCGTCGCGGCGATCAGCGCGCCCTCCTCGGCGGCGCGGGGAAAGAACCGGGTCCGCATCGCCTGCGCCGCCGCGTGGTCCTGTTCCATGATGAAGTTCACGTCGGTCGCGCCCGGATGCACCACGGGGAACACCATGTCGGACACCATGGTGAGGCTGTTGCCGCCATCCTCGATCCGCACGCCGACATGGCCGGGCGTGTGGCCGGTCAGGTCGACGACCGACACGCCGCGGGTGATCTGGCGCTCGCCGTCGGTGGCCTGCAGCCGCGGGTACAGGCGGACCACCTCCGCCGACAGCCGGAAGCTGGGCTGCAGGTAGTCGGGGGCGCCGTTCCGCTTGGCCGGATCCGTCCAGTGCGCCACGTCGCGCCGGTCGATAAAGAGCTCGGCATTGGGGAAGCTGTTCCGCCCGCCGGCCACCAGCCCACCGATATGGTCCTGGTGCATGTGGGTCACGATCACCGCGTCGATCTGCTCGGGCCGCAGGCCGAGCGCGGCCAGCGCCTGCGGCAGCAGCCCCGTTTGGCCGAGCGAGCCGGCCGGCCCGGCATCGATCAGGATGCGGCGCTCGCCATCCTCGATCAGGTACTGGTTGAACAGAAAGCGCACGCCGCCGGGCTGGGCGACGAACTGGGCCCGCGCGGCCTGCTCCACCTGCGCGGCGGCGCGGCCGGGGAAGTAGCTGTAGGGCATGTCGGCATAGCCGTCCGCCAGCGCGGTCACGGTGAAGCGGCCGATCCGGATCTGCGCCTGGGGCGTGACGGCGGCCGGGCCCGCCGCGGCGGCGGAACCGGCCCGGCCGAGCAGCGGCAGCGTGCCGGCGGCCAGGGTGCCGAGGGGGAGGCCGAGCGTGAAGGCACGGCGGGAAAGACCGGTCATGACGTGCTCCTTCTGGTCATGGTCGCGACCCCGGCGGGGTGTGCTCGACACGCCGCCTGTCGCCTGACCGGAAAGCTAGGACTTCCGTTTACGCCGCAGTATCCTGCCTTTGCGGGAGGTTTCCTCCCGCAAAATGGAAGGCCGCATGGATCGGTTCGGCACGATGTCTGTGCTGCTGGCGGTGGTGGAGAAGGGCAGCCTGTCGGCTGCGTCGCGGCAGCTGCGCAGGCCGCTTGCCACGATCAGCCGCAAGGTGGCCGACCTGGAACGGCATCTCGGGACCCAGCTCCTGGTCCGTTCCAGCCGGCGGGTCGAACTCACCGATGCCGGGCGCGCCTATGTCGCCGCGTGCAAGCGGATCCTGGAGCAGGTGGAGGAAGCGGAACGGCAGGCGGCCGGCGAGTACAGCGCGGTACGGGGGGAGCTGCACGTGACCGCCCCGACGATGTTCGGCCAGCGGCACCTGATGCCCGTGGCGCTCGCCTTTCTCGCCGAGCAGCCGGAGATCACCCTGCGCCTGATGCTCACGGACCAGCAGGTGAGCCTGATCGACGAGCACATCGATGTCGCCCTCCGCATTGGGCATCTGGAGAACAGCGGGCTGGTGGCCACGCGCGTGGGGTCCGTGCGCCGCGTCGTCTGCGCCTCACCGGGCTATCTCGCGCGGTGCGGCGTGCCGCGCCTGCCCGAGGAGCTGGCGCAACACGACGGCGTCAGCTTCCAGGGCTTCGCCACCTCGCCCGAGTGGCGCTACCGCCGGGACAGCACCGCCTTCGTGGCGGAACCACGCCCGAGGCTGGCCGTGAACACCACGGAAGCGGCCATCAAGGCGGCCCTGGCGGACCTCGGGATCATCCGCGTGCTGTCCTATCAGGTCGCAGAGGAATTGCGGGCCGGCCAGCTCCAGGTTGTTCTCGCCGACTTCGCGCCGGAGCCCCTGCCGGTCAACCTGGTCTATGCCACGGCTGAGCTGCTGCCGTTGAAGGTGAGGAGTTTCCTGGACTGGGCGATACCGCGGCTGCGCAGCCAGATGGCTGAGTTGCAGGCCGAGTTCCGGGACGATCATGGCAGCGGCAGCACCTGATCGCGGTGCACCGCCAGCAACAGCCAGAGCACCGCTGAGACGCCCTTCGCCACTTCCGCACGGTCCAGGGAGGAATTCCGCGCCGCGCAACCGCCCGGTGCGGGGCGCCGTTCGTGAAACAGCGTTCGACGGCGGGTTGCCCGCCCCCCATCCCCCGACGGCTGCGAGGACCTCATGGCGAAGAAGGTCAGTGATTTCTTCTGGGAACGGCTGCATGCCTGGGGCGTGCGGCGGGTGTTCGGCTATCCCGGAGATGGCGTGAACGGGCTACTGGGCGGGTTGCAGCGCTTCGGCACCGACAAGATCCAGTTCGTCCAGGTGCGGCACGAGGAAATGGCCGCCTTCATGGCCAGCGCGCATTCCAAGTTCACCGGGGAGGTCGGCGTCTGCCTCGCCACCAGCGGGCCGGGGGCCACGCACCTGCTGACCGGCATGTACGACGCGGCGGCGGACCACATGCCGATGCTGGCCATCGCCGGGCACACCGTGCGCCCGGCGATCGGCGGCCACTACCAGCAGGAGGTGGATCTGCTGAGCACCTTCAAGGACGTCGCTGGCGCCTTCGTGCAGCAGGCGAGCGTGCCCACCCAGATGCGCCACCTGGTGGACCGCGCCATGCGCACGGCGATGGGCGAGCGGCGCGTGACCGCGCTGATCATCCCCAACGACCTGGCGGAGGAGCCCTACGAGGACCCACCGCACGCGCACGGCACCAACCATTCCGGCGTGGGCTGGACGCCACCCCGCGTGATCCCGCGGGACGAGGACCTGCGCCGCGCGGCCGCGGTGCTGAACGTGGGCAAGCGCGTCGCCATCCTGGTGGGCGCGGGCGCGCGGGATGCGGCGGCCGAGGTCGAGGCGGTGGCGGACCGCCTGGGCGCCGGGGCCGCCAAGGCGCTG
Source organism: Roseomonas sp. BN140053 (assembly GCF_047690175.1). Taxonomy (NCBI): domain Bacteria; kingdom Pseudomonadati; phylum Pseudomonadota; class Alphaproteobacteria; order Acetobacterales; family Roseomonadaceae; genus Roseomonas; species Roseomonas sp. BN140053. The sequence continues at coordinate 82,084 of NZ_JBLLEB010000012.1, forward strand.
CTGGGCAAGGACGTGCTGCCCGACGACCTGCCCTGGGTCACCGGCACCATCGGCCTGCTGGGCACGCGGCCGAGCTGGGACCTGATGCAGGACTGCGACACGCTGCTGATGGTGGGGTCGAGCTTTCCCTGGTCCGAGTTCCTGCCGAAGGAAGGGCAGGCGCGGGGCGTGCAGATCGACCTGCAGCCCGCCATGCTCAGCCTGCGCTATCCCATGGAGGTGCCGCTGACCGGCGATGCCGCGGAAAGCCTGCGCGCGCTGCTGCCCTTGCTGGAGCAGAAGAAGGACACCTCCTGGCGGGAGAGGATCGCCGAGGGCAACCGCGCGTGGCACGCCCTGCTGCAGAGCCGGGCCGAGGCCGCCGCCGATCCGGTGAACCCCCAGCTGCCGTTCCAGGAACTGTCGAAGCGCCTGCCGGACGGGGTCATCCTGACCAGCGATTCCGGGTCGGCGGTGAACTGGTACGCGCGGAACCTGCGGATGCGGCGCGGCATGCGCGGGTCGCTGTCGGGCAGCTTCGCCAGCATGGGCGCGGCGGTGCCCTATGCCTTCGCCGCGAAGATGGCGCATCCCGACCGCCCGGTGATCGCCATGGTGGGCGACGGCGCCATGCAGATGAACAACATGGCCGAGCTGATCACGGTGGCGCAGCACTGGCGCTCCTGGTCCAACCCCACCTGGGTCTGCATCGTGCTGAACAACCAGGACCTCAACGAGGTGACCTGGGAGCAGCGGGTGATGGAGGGCATGCCGAAGTTCGAGGACACGCAGCGCCTGCCCGACTTCCCTTATCACCGCTTCGCCGAGCTGGCGGGACTGCGCGGCCTGTTCGTGGACGATCCCGCCGGGGTCGGGCCGGCGCTGGACCAGGCGCTGACCTCCGACCGGCCGGTGGTGCTGGAAATCCGCACCGACCCCAACGTGCCGCCGCTGCCGCCGCACACCCAGCCCGGGCAGGTCCGGCAGTTCGCGTCCGCGCTGCTGCACGACCCGGACAAGGGGCAGGTGATCCTGGATACGGCGCGGCAGGTGATGAGCGCGGTGCTGCCGTCCCGCAAGGAATGAGGCGACTCGGGCAATGCGGATTCGGCCGGAGTGAACCGGCCGGGTTTCGCCGCGCGTGGGCCTGCGGGCGCTACTGCGGCAACGCCCGCAGGCCCAGGCGCTGCAGCCGCGGCAGCACCTCGGCGCAGAAATACGGCAGCTCCTCGAGGTAGTTGACGAAGGAGATGCCGATCCCGCCCAGCCCGGCGCGGCTGAGCGATGCCAGCTCGGCCGCCACGGTGTCGGGATCGCCGATCAGCGGCAGGCCCCCCATCCCGTTGGCCTGGTGCGCCCGCTGCCGGGCGAACTCCTCTGCGCCCACGGAAGCCTCGGTCACCTTGCGCTTGGCCAGGATGGCATCCACCGCGGACCAGTCGGCGTGATCGATCACGCAGTGGCGGTAGTAGTCCTGCGCTTCCGCGGCTGTGGGACGGCAGGTGACCACGCCCACGGTGAAGACGTCGATCTCGCGCCCGACCTGCCGGGCCTCCTCCTTCACCTCGGCAACGTGGCGGGCGAGCACGTCGGGCGCATCCTTGGGAGCATTGGTGAAGAAGGCGTCGCAGTTGCGCACGGCAAAGGCACGGCCGACGGGCGAGGCGCCGGCATTCATCATCAGGGGGCGCGAGCCGCCGTACGGCTTGGGCTTGGCGCGCGCCGATTTGAGCTTGATGAACTCGCCGTCGAAGTCGAAATCCTCCCGGTCCGACCACAGCGCCTTCACGGCATCGACCCATTCCTGCCCAAAGGCGTAGCGCGCCTGGTGCTCGCGCTGGGAAACGCCGAACATCGTGAACTCGTCCTCATTCCAGCCCACCACGACGTTCAGGCCGAAACGGCCGCGGCCGATATGGTCGGCGGTCACGAATTGCTTGGCGGCGATCACGGGATGGAACAGCGGTGCGTGCACCGTGCCGAACACGGTGATGTTGCGCGTGCAGGCGAGTAGGCCGGTGGCCCAGGTCAGGGTTTCCAGGGTGGAGCCCTGGTAATCCGTGTCGCCGCCATAACCCTTCCAGCGCGCCACCGGCAGCAGGAAGTCCAGCCCCTGCTCGTCGGCGAGCTGCCCGAGGCGCAGGTTGTCCTCCCAATCGCCGGTCCAGCGTTCCGGCACCAGCGTGACGGCGCGGCCGGACGAACAATTGGCGCCGAACAGGCCGATCTTCAGCGCGCTGCCGCTGCCCATCGCCGAGCGCTGCGTCATCGAAACCTGTTGCAGCGACATGATCCGTTTTCCTCCTGCGCGACGGGTTGGGGCGACGCGTTTCCGCATCGCCGATGCCCGCAACTGCTTGAACCGCGAGTTGATATCGAGATATGGATGTTGGCAACGGTGGTGTGCTGATCAATTCTGTTCCGCAGCACGGCCGAACAAGAAGCGCCGGCCACCAACAGGCCGGATGGGAGGATGCTGCATGGCAACGGCACATGAGGCATATGCGGCGCCGCGCTACGGCTGGCGGGGACGGCTGGGCATGCTGCTGCCCTCCGGCAATGTCGCGGCGGAAGCGCAGTTCAACGCCATGCTGCCGCACGGCGTCAGCCTGCACACCACCCGGCTGAAGCTGACCGGCAGCAGCGACGCCGACCTGCTGGGCATGATCGACCGGCTGGATGAAGGCGCGAAACTGCTGGCGGATGCCTGCGTCGACCTGATCCTGTTCCACTGCACCGCCGTCAGCACCTGGGACGTGGAGATGGACAGCACGCTGCCGCCCCGCATCACCGCGGCCACCGGCCTGCCCGCGACCTCCACGGCGCGCGGGCTGCTGGCGGCGCTGCGGGCGCTGGAAGCGCGCCGGATCGTGATGGTGTCCCCCTATATCGAGGCGACCAATATCCGTGAGGCCGCCTTCTTCGAAAGCAACGGTGTGACGATGCTGCACACGGTGGGCCTCGGCATCGCGGCCGCCAAGGACATGCTCTCGGTGGAGCCGGGCGAATGGTACCGGTTGGTGCGGGAGCATGCGCGGCCGGAGGCCGACGCCTACCTCATCAGCTGCACCGCCGTGCGCTCGCTGGAGGTGGTGGCCGACCTGGAACGCGACCTCGGCAAGCCCGTGCTGACCAGCAACCAGGCCGCGGCCTGGCATGCGCTCCGTGCCCTCGGCGTGAAGGACGCGGTGCCGGGCTTCGGGCGGCTGCTGTCCATCCCATGACGCGCGCAGGCGCCGCCGCGGCGAGGAGCGGGACCCGATGAGCGAGGCGGCGGCCACCCTGTCGGAGGCCCGGCGACCCGCGCCGCCACCCGCGGCGAATGATGCGCTGATGGTGCTGCGCGGCGTCACCAAGACCTATGGCGGCCGCGGCGGCGAGGTGGTCGCCCTGTCGTCCATCGACCTCGACGTACGGCGGGGCGAGTTCCTCACCATCATCGGGCCCTCCGGCTGCGGCAAGTCCACCCTGCTGCAGATCGCGGCCGGGCTGGTGCCCGCGACCAGCGGCAGCATCACGCTGGAAGGCCGCCCCGTGACGGCGCCGCCGCGCGGCATCGTCTACCTGTTCCAGCAATACAACAAATCGCTGTTTCCCTGGCGCAGCGTGCGCTCCAACGTCGCCTTCGCCCTGGCCGGCAAGGGGCTGGACCGCCACCAGCGGGCGAAGCGGGCGCAGTCCTTCCTGGCCCTGGTCGGGCTGGAAGCCTTCGGCAACCACTACCCCTGGCAGCTCTCGGGCGGCATGCAGCAGCGCGTGGCGATCGCGCGGGCACTGGCGGCGGAACCGGCCGCGCTGCTGATGGACGAGCCCTTCAGCGCCGTGGACGCGCTGACGCGGGTGGAGATGCAGGCGCTGTTGCTGGACATCTGGCGCCAGCGGGCCGGGCTGACCATCATCCTGGTGACGCACGACGTGGAGGAGGCGGTCTACCTGTCCGACCGCATCGCGGTGATGGGCCGGCGCCCCGCCACGGTGGAGCGCGTGCTGGAAACCGGCCTGCCGCGACCGCGCGACCCGGTGGCGACGCGCGAGGACCCGGTGTTCCTGCGTCATCGCGGCGAGCTGCTGGACGACCTGCTGGGGCGCGGCCTTGTTCGTCGCTAGGAAGCTGCTGGACCTGCTGCCCGGGCTCGCCTTCATCGCCGCGGTGATCCTCGGCCTGCAGCAATTGTCGGAAGCGGGGCTGATCAACCGCGCCCTGTTTCCGCCTCCCTCCGTGATCGGCAGCACGGTGCTGGACCTGCTGCGCAACGGCGACGTGGCCGGGCCGCTCGGCGACACGGTGGTGCTGTTCCTGGCGGGCTTCCTGCTGGCGAGCCTCGTGGCGGCGGTGCTGGGCATCGCCATGGGCGTGTCGCCGCGGGTGAACGATCTGCTCAACCCGCTGGTGGAGGCCATCCGGCCGCTGCCCAAGGCCGCGCTGGTGCCGGTGCTGATCCTGTTCCTGGGTCTGGGCGCGCCCATGAAGATCACTGCCGTGGCGCTGGCTGCCCTGTTTCCCGTGCTGATCAACACCGTGCAGGGCGTGCGCGGGGTGGACCCGGTGCTGGTGGCGACGGGGCGTACCTTCGGCCGCTCCCGCCTCGCGATCACGCTAGGGATCGTGGTGCCGGCCAGCGTGCCCTTCATCCTGGCGGGGATGCGCGTGGCGCTGGGACTGGCCCTGCTGATGACCATCCTGTCGGAGATGCTGGCCGGCACGGGCGGCCTCGGCGCCCTGGTGCTGGAAAACCAGCGCGCCTTTCGCATCCGGCAGATGTATGCCTGGCTGGTGATCCTCGCGGTGCTCGGCCTCGCCATCAACGGGGCGATGCTGCTGGCGGAGCGGCGGCTGGCACCTTGGCTCGAGAAATTCCGCTGAGTGTGGCGGCAACGGAACACGGGGGAAGCGCGATGGGCAGTTTCACACGACGGGACGCGACGCGGCTGATCGCGGGCGCCGGCGCGGCGTTGGGAGGCGGGCTGGCGGCACCGGCGGTCTGGGGACAATCGGGCATCACCAAGCTGCGCGTCGGCCTGGTGCCGGTGCTGGATGCCGGCGGCTTCTTCATGGCGCAGGTGCAGGGCCACTTCGCCCGTGAGCGGTTGGAAATCGAGGTGACGCCCACGCCGGGCGGCGGCCCCAGCATCGCCGCGCTGGTGGCCGGACAGTTCCAGTTCTCCATGTCCACCGTGACCACCATGATCTCGGCGGCGGCGGAGGGCGTGGACATCAGGCTGGTCACCGCCGTGTCCGGCGCGCGGCCGGCGCCGGAAGATTATTCCGGCATCCTCGTGCGCAAGGACTCCGGCATCCGCACGGGCAAGGACGTGGTGGGCAAGACGGGGGCCTCGCACCTGTTGCAGAACCTGCCCTGGATCTGCGCGCGGCTCTGGATCGACAACACCGGCGGTGATTCTTCCCGGGCGCGGATCATCGAGGTGCAGTTCCCGCAGCAGCAGGACGCGCTGCTGGGCAACCGCGTCGACTATGTGGCCACCAACGAGCCCTTCATGTCGGCGGCGCTGCACGCGGCGCCCGACCGGCTGGAGGTGGTCTCGGGCCTGCTGGGAACCATGCTGCCCAACACCATCGTCGCCGCCTTTGCCGCCAGCGGCGACTACATCAACAAGAACAGGGCCGTGGTGGATTCCTTCGTGGGCGCCTACGCGCAGGGCGCGGCCTGGGCGCAGAACAACAAGAGCAGCCCCGAGCTGGTAGAGCAGCTGGCGCGCTTCACCCGGATCGCGCCGGAACGGCTGCGTGCCATGATCGCCTGGCCGGACTATCCGCGCGTGATCGACCCGGCCAACCTGGAGCGCATCGCCCAGGCCATGAAGCGCTACGGTTCCCTGCCCACCGTGCCCGACATGGGCAAGCTGATCCACACCACCGCGCGGGCCTGATCCCGGCATGTCGATGGCCGCCACGGCCGCCCGGCGGTGGGAGGCCCGCTCCCTCTTCGCGGGGGAGCGGCTCGGCTTCTGGCTGATCGCGCTGCTGTTGCTGCTCTGGGAAGGTTCGGTCCGCAGCGGCCTGGTGAACAGCCCCAACTGGCCGGCGGTCAGCGCGGTGGCGGCGGCGATCCCGCGCGAGGCGCTGGGCGGCGAACTGCTGCAGGCGCTGGCGGGCACGCTGTACCGGGCCTGCACGGGCTTCCTGCTCGGCGGCCTGGCGGGGGTGGCGCTGGGCCTGCTGCTGGCGGTCAGCCGGGTCGCGCGGCGCACGCTGGAACCCACGGTGGAGCTGTTCCGGCCGTTGCCGATCCCGGCGATGATCCCGCCGCTGGTGCTGTTCCTCGGGCTGGACGACGGGATGAAGATCGCGGTGGTGGCGTTCACCGTGTTCTTCCCGGTGTTCATCAACACGCTGCAGGGCGCCCTGGCGATCGAGCCGACCTATCGCGGCGTGGCGGCCACCTTCGGCGTGCCCTGGACGGTACGGGTCTGGGGGGTGCTGCTGCCCGCCACCGTGCCCTTCATCTTCGCGGGGCTGCGGCTGAGCATCGGGCTGGCCTTCGTGTCGGCCGTGGCGGCGGAGATGGTCGCGGGCGATGCGGGGGTCGGCTACTACTTGGTGTCCACGCAATATGCCGGCCGCGGCGCCGAGATGTTCGCGGCGATCTTCATGCTCAGCTTCGTGGGCTACATGATCAACATGGGGTTTGTGCGGGTGGAGCGCCGGATCCTGTTCTGGTACCACCAGTAGGCTGCGACGCGCCGGACCGGGCGCGGGGCAACTCAGCCTACCTGCCATGCGGGCCGCCCTCGTCGCCCAGTTGCTCCGCGCCCGAGCACCACCTTGGGGCCCGCACTGCCGCAGATGGATCACCCCAGCGCCTGAACCAGCCCTGCCAAGGTAGGGCTGGTGGGACGAAGGCTTCACCTCCACCCCTGAGCGTTCAGAAGGGCAGAGTTCCTTCGGCCCTGGCCCCGACACCTGGGAAGCACCCGCAGCCATCCGGAACCGGGCCTCCGGTCCCGCAATGGCTGTGTTGCCCGGCCCAGGACAAGGGATGGATCAGCGCAGGGCGGGGACGGTGGTCATGGCGCGGGCGCCGATCATGGCGCCGAGGCGGCGGGATTCCTCGGCGGCGGGGCGAATATGGGCGCCGACCCAGATGCGGGAATTGGCGCATTCCTCGGCAGCGGCGGCGAAGCTGCGGAAGCGCCGGCGCGGGTTGATGCCGGGGCCGTTGGGCTGGGCGTGCTGGCCCATGCCCACATTCTCCTCCGGCGCGGTGCCGGTCTGCGCGGTGTAGATGACCGGTCCCGTGACATCGGGGAAGGACTTCTCCAGCACGTTGGCACCGGTGAAGCAGTCCGTGGCATGGCCCGAGGGGTATTCGGGGTGCGGCGGGGTCGGCAGCAGGGGTTCCCAGCCACCGAGGCCGAGCATGGTTTCGCGGATCGCGCTCACCGGCCGCCAAGTGGAGAACTGTTCCTTCTCGGCCCAGGTGAGAATGGCGGAATCGGCCATGGCGGTGGTGAGTCGGGACATGATGCGGGCGTGCTCGCCCAGCCCGCCCGGGCGCGGCCGCTCGTCCAGCAGCGTGATGCCGAGGTGGACGTAGCCGCGCTGCGAGCTCTGATAGGCCCAGAAGATTCCGGCTTCCGTTTGTGCCGGCGTGCGGTCGGGGGCTTCGACGCCGCCGACGCGCAGCACCTCGGCGATACCGATGCGGAAGGCCTCGTCCGCCGGGCCCGGGGGCGTGCGGGCCGGGTTCTCCGCCAGGTTGCGGAACAGGAAGGGCACGGTCTGGGTGGTGTTGCTGTTGGCGAAGTCGGCCGGGGTGGGGCGCCAGCGGCCGGGGGTCAGCGACACGGGAAACGGGTGGACGCGGGCATAGCCGTCGGCGGCGCGGCGTTCCACCGCGGCCCGGCCAATGGCGTCGCCCAGCGCCAGCCCGGCCGGCTCGGTGGGGCCGCGCGCGGTGCGGGCCAGGGCCTGCTGCAAGCGCTGCTCGATCTGGGCGGCGTAGTTGGGGTGCAGGCTGAGCAGGACGCGGTGCGCCGCCGCCGCCATGGCCACCTGCGGCAGGGCGCCGGAATTGCTGGGCTCGTCCGACCGGGGCGGGAACCAGCGGCCATAGGTGGGCAGGGCGGCGTTCCAGGCGTCGTGCATGGCCATGTGCATGATGGCCAGGCTGCGCCAGTTGGCGGCACCCTGGCCGATCTCGTCGGCCATCAGCGTCCATTCCGTCACGGGGTCGGCGGCGCGCGCTGTCGTGGTGCCGGCCGTGGCCAGCAGCATGGTGGTGGCCAGCCGTGTCGCGATGGTGGTCCACATGGCTCCGGGTTCCCATTGTGCAGTCATTAACATCTCGCAACTCCGGCCGTGGCGGAACAGGGGTGTGCTCGCCAGGTGGGCCGGAGTGGGTCGCCCCCTGCCCGAAGGGTGCCGGTTGCTCGCGGAGGAGGTGGGCGTGGCTGCCCCTGGAACCCAGGCGAAGCCGATGCCCTTGTTCCGCGCCGGGGAGGTTCAGTCTTCGCGTTGTTCTACGCCGGGCACTTCGCGCGGAGGGGCATTGGCCGGCGTTGCGCCACAAGCGTCATCCGTCCCGCAACTCCTCATCGCGGGAGCACTCATGGGGTCCAAGGGCGCAAGCCCCCGCGGGTTGTCCGGAAAGGCAGCGCTCCTCCGGTCCCGCCTTGAACACGCGGGGCAACCGGCCCGACCGGAGGCGGGGTCCGGCGCCGGTCGGCGGCTCAGCGCTGCTTGGGGTCCAGCACGTCGCGCAAGCCGTCGCCCAGCAGGTTGAAGGCCAGGGAGGCCACGAAGATCGCCACGCCGGGGATCACCGGCACCCACCACTGCTCCAGCACGAAGCGGCGGGCGGTGGCGATCATGGTGCCCCATTCCGGCAGTGGCGGCTGCGCGCCGAGGCCCAGGAAGCCCAAGCCGGCGGCGGTGAGGATGATGGAGCTCATGTCCAGCGTTACCCGCACCACCAGGGAGGGCACGCACATCGGCGCCACGTGCCGCAGCACGACCCGCGCCGCGGAGGCGCCGGTGAGGCGCACGGCGGCCACGTAGTCGGTGCGGCGAATGGTCAGCGTCTCGGCCCGCGCCAGGCGGGCATAGGGCGGCCAGGCCGTCAGCGCGATGGCGATCACCGCGCTCTCCACGCCAGGGCGCAGGGCGGCCACGAAGGCCAGCGCCAGGATCAGGCGGGGAAAGGCCAGGAACACGTCGGTGACGCGCATCAGCAGCCGGTCCCAGACGCCGCCGGCATAGCCCGCGACGCAGCCCACCGCGAGGCCGAAGGGTGCCACCAGCAGCACCACCGCCACCACCATGCCCAGCGTGATGCGGCCGCCGTAGAGCAGGCGAGAATACACGTCGCGCCCCAACTCGTCCGTGCCCAGCCAATGCGCAGCCGAGGGCGGCTGCAGCCGGTTGCCCAGGCTCTGCACGCCGGGGTCGTGAGTGGCCAGGAGAGGCGCCAGCAGCGCGATCAGCAGCAGCACGGCGGCCACCACCAGCCCGACCATCGCCAGCGGGTTGCGCCGGAAGGCCAGCCAAGCCTGGTAGCGTCGCCCCCAGGCCGCCTGGGAGCGCGACGCGGGGTCGTTGGACAGCAGCCAGGCGCGCGAGAAGGCGGCGGGTGCGGCGGGGGAAGAGGCGCTCATTGCACCCTCGGGTCCAGCAGGCGGTAGAGCAGGTCGGAGAGCAGGTTGAGCACCACGTAGATCAGCCCGATCACCAGGGTGGCGCCCAGCACCGCGTTCATGTCGGCGTTGAGCAGCGACACGGTCAGGTACTGGCCCAGCCCGGGCCAGGAAAAGATGGTTTCGGTCAGCACGGCGCCTTCCAGCAGCCCGGCATAGGTCAGGAACAGCACGGTCACCAGCGGCACGGCGACGTTGCGGAAGGCGTGGCCCCAGACGATGCGGGTCCGCGACAGGCCCTTGGCGCGGGCGGTGGTGACGTATTCGGCGCGCAGCTCGGCCAGCATGAAGGCGCGCGTCATGCGGGCGATATAGGCCAGGGAAAAGAAGGCCAGCACCCCCGCCGGCTGCGCCAGGTGCGCCCAGGCGTCGCGAAAGGCGGGCCAGTCGCCGGCCAGGGCGGCGTCCACGGTCAGCAGCCCGGTGCGGACATCCACCATGTCCTGGAAGGCGATGCCCTGCCGCCCCGGCCCCGGCGCGATGCCGAGGGAGGCGTAGAACACCAGCAGGCTGACCAGCCCCAGCACGAAGATCGGCACGGAATGGCCGGCGAGGCAGAAGACGCGGATCGCCTGGTCGGTGGCCGTGCCCTGCCGCGTCGCCGCCAGCACGCCCAGCGGCACGCCGATGATCACCGCCAGGATGATCGCCACCGTGGCCAGCTCGAAGGTGGCGGGAAAGAAGCGGATGATGTCCTGCACCACCGTGTTGGAGGTCATCACCGAGCGGCCGAGGTCGCCGCGGAAAATCTGCCCGAGGTAGTGGATGAACTGCTGGTACAGCGGCAGGTCGAGGCCGAGCTCCAGCCGCGCCTTTTCCACCACGTCCTGGGGCGCGCGGTCGCCCACGATGGCCAGCACGGGGTCGATGGGCATGACCCGGCCGATCAGGAAGGTGACCAGGGCCAGGCCGAACAGGGTGATGGGAATGCTGGCGGCGGTGGCCGCCAGCGAGCGCAGCCGCTTCACGCGAAGGTTCCGGGTGTCATGTGGCCGGGTTCCTAGTCGCGTGCAGGGCAAGGGGTAAAGGTCGGGGGAAGGAATTCCCCCGAACCCCCATTTTTTTTCCGGGAGTCACAGGCGCACCCGTGGAGAGCGGACACCAACTCACGAAAGAAGATGGGGGCCTGGGGGAATTCCTTCCCCCAGCTTCCTTTCCCACTCAGGCCTTCACGGTGTTGCGGTAGTTGATGCGGTCGTTCATTGGCCCCAGCTCGAAGCCCGTCACCGCGGCACGGCTGACCGCCACCTCGATCTCCTGCAGCACCACCACGAAGGGGCTGACCTGCTGGTGCTCGCGCTCCAGCTGCAGGTAGGTTTCCGACCGCTTGGCGGCATCCGTTTCCTTGGCGGCCGCGGCGGTGCGGGCGCTCAGCTCGGGGATCTCCCAGCCGGCGCGCCAGGCCAGGGTGCGGTTGCGGGCGTTGTCGGAATTATCGGTGTTGATCGAGAAGGCCTCGGCATTGGAGTTGGGGTCGAAGTAGTCCGAGCCCCAGCGCACCATGGCGATGTCGTGCTGCCGCCCGCGGGTCTTGGTGATCACCTGCCGCTCCTCGGCCGGCAGCATGCGCAGGCGGATGCCGATCTCGGCGAGGTTGGCCTGGATCGCTTGGGCGATGTCGGAACGGGGTGCTGCGGCGGTGTAGTCGAAGGAACATTCGAAGCCGTCGGCCAGCCCGGCCCGGGCCATCAGCGCCTTGGCCTCGGCGATCTGGTGCCCGAACGGCTTGTCGGTCAGGGCGCCGGGCAGGCCCTCGGGCAGGAAGGCCTGATGCACGGCGTAGGTGGAGGCGACGATGTTCTTCTGGATGCCCTCGTAGTCGATGGCCATCTTGATCGCCTGCCGCACCTCGGGCTTGGCGAGGTTCGGGTTGCGCTGGTTCAGCGACAGGTAGGTGATGTTGGCCTTGCGCTGCGGCGTGACGATGTATTGCCGGTCCGAGGAGACCTGCCGGATCTGGTCGGGGCTGAGGTTGCGGGCGATGTCGATGTCGCCGCGCTGCAGGCCCAGCATCTGCGCCGAGGAATCCGGCATGTGCCGGATGATCACGCGCCGGGTCTTCGGGGGCTCGGTGGAATGGGGGTTGGCTTCCAGCGTCACGCTCTCGCTGGCGCGCCAGGCGCGCACGACATAGGAGCCGGAACCCGCCGAGTTGCCCTTGAGCCAGGCATTGCCGAGGTCGTCGCCCTGGGCGCGGCGCATCACCTCCGCCTTCTCCACTACGCCGCCCACGGCGGCGGACAGGCAGTAGAGCAGGAAGCTCGGCGCCGTGGCCTCGCCGGTCTGCAGCACCACGGTTCGGGCGTCGGTGGCGCGGATCATCTGCGCCACGTTGTCCTTGGTGAAGCCGAACTGGTTGATGATGAAGGCCGGGCTCTTGTTCAGGATTACCGCGCGGCCCAGCGACCAGGCAACGTCCTCGGCGGTGACCGGCTGGCCGGAGGAGAACTTGGGGCCCTGCTTCAGCCGAAAGGTGAAGGTGCGGTTGTCGGCCGAGGCTTCCCAGCTCTCGGCCAGCTCGCCGGTGATCTGGCTGGGGTTGCTGTTCGGGGTGGTGACCAGCTTCTGATAAACGTTGCCGCAGACCTCGGTGCCGGAGAACTCGAAGCACTCACCGGGATCGAGGCTGATGATGTCGTCGATCTGCTTGGCCATCACGATCACCCCGGCAGGGGATTGCGCCTCGGCCCAGCGGGCGCCGAAGGGCAGGGTGAGGGCGGCGGCGGAGCCGGCCAGCAGGGTGCGTCGGGTGGTCATGGTGCGGTTCTCCGGCTCGTTTCTCGGTCGCGGCTCGAAGGCCGCGCTCAGGCTTTGGCGATGGCGTTGTAGCGGTGGCGGTCGTTCATCGGCCCCATCTCGAAGCCCGACACGCCGGCGCGGCTGACGGCGACCTCGCTTTCCTGCAGCAGGATGGCGAAGGGGCTGGTCTGCTGGTGCTCCTTCTGGAGGTCCAGGTACATCTGCGCCCGCTTGGCCGCATCTGTTTCCACCCGCGCGGCCTCCACCCGGGCGCTCATTTCCGGGATATACCAGGAGGAGTACCAGGCGGTGGTGCGGTTGCGGGCATTGTCGGAATTGTCGCTGTTGACCGCGTAGGTCTCGGCGTTGGAGTTGGGGTCGAAATAGTCGCTGCCCCAGCGGTTGATGCTCAGCTCGTGCTGTCGGGCGCGCATCTTGGTCAACACCTGCCGGTTCTCCGCCGGCAGCATGCGGAGGCGGATGCCGATCTCGGCGAGGTTGGCCTGGATCGCCTCGGCGATGTCGCTGACCGGGGCGACGGAAGCGTAGTCCAGCGACACCTCGAAGCCTGCCGCCAGCCCGGCTTGCGCCAGGAGGCGCTTGGCTTCCTCGGTTTGGTGGTGGAAGGGCTTGTCGGTCAGCGCGCCGGCGAAGCCTTCCGGCAGGAAGGCCTGGTGCACGGCGAAAAGGTTGGGAACGATGTTCTTCTGGATGCCGTCATAGTCGATTGCCAGCTTGATCGCCTGCCGCACCTCGGGCTTGGCGAGATTGGCATTCTTCTGGTTCATGGCGAGGTGCATCAGGCTCGCCTTGCGCTGCGTCGTCACGGTGTAGCGCGTGTCACCGCGGGCCTGGGTGATCTGGTCGGAGCTGAGGTTGCGGGCGATGTCGATGTCGCCGCGCTGCAGCCCCAGCAACTGTGCCGACGGGTCGGGGATGTGGCGCAGGATGATGCGCGGGGTGCGCGGTGCCACCAGGGCGTGCGGGTTGGCGTCCAGCGTCACGCTCTCGCTGGCGCGCCAGGCGCGCAGCCGGTAGGGACCGGAACCGGCGGAGTTCTGCTTCAGCCAGTTGTTGCCGAGGTCGTCACCCTGCGCATGGCTCAGCGCTTCCGCCTTCTCCACCACGCCGCCTACGGTGGCGGACAGGCAATAGAGCAGAAAGCTCGGCGCGGTGGGCTCGGCCGTGCGCATCACCAGGGTGCGCGGGCCGGTGGCGCGGATCATCTCCGCGACGTTGTCCCTGGTGTAGCCGAACTGGTTGATGATGAAGGCGGAAGCCTTGTTCAGGATCACCGCCCGCCCCAGCGACCACGCCGCATCCTCCGCCGTGACGGGCCGGCCGGAGGAGAATTTCGGCCCGTCGCGCAGGGTGAAGGTGAAGGTCCTGCGGTCCTCCGCCACGTCCCAGCGCTCCACCAGCTCGCCTGCCAGCTCGGCGGGGTTGCTGTTCGGGGTGGTGAAGAGCTTCTGGTAAACGTTGCCGCAGATCTCCGAGCCGGAATACTCGAAGCACTCGCCCGGATCGAGCGAGATGATGTCCACGATCTGCTTGGCGATCACGATCACCCCGGCGGGGGATTGCGCCGCCGCCCGGCGCGCCGCGCCGGGTGCCAGCAACCCGGCACCGGCTGAGGCGGCGAGGAGGCTGCGTCGGGTGGTGGTCATGGGCGTCGCCTTCCGCCGCTCAGGCCTTGGTGATGCCGCGATACTGGTTGCGGTCGTTCATCGGGCCAGTGTCGAAGCCGGACACGCCGGCGCGGCTGACGGACACCTCGATCTCCTGGAGCAGGATCACGAAGGGGCTGGTCTGCTGGTGCTCGCGCTGGATGGCCAGGTAACTTTCCGCCCGCTTCGCCGCATCTGTTTCCACCCGCGCCGCCACCACGCGGGCGCTCAGCTCCGGGATCAGCCAGCTGGAGCGCCAGGCGGTGGTGCGGTTGCGCGCGTCGTCGGCATTGTCGGTGTTGATGGAGAAGTTCTCGGCGTTGGAGTTGGGGTCGAAATAGTCCGATCCCCAGCGCGACATGGCGATGTCGTGCTGCCGGGCGCGCACCTTGGTGATGACCTGCCGGTACTCCGCCGGCAGCATCCGCAGCCGGATGCCGATATCGGCGAGGTTGGCCTGCACGGCCTGGGCGATGTCCCCGATCGGCGAGGCGGAGCCGTAGTCGAAGTTCAGGTCGAACCCGCCGGACAGGCCGGCCTGAGCCATCAGGCGCCGGGCCTCGTCCACGCGGCGGGAAAAGGGCTTCTCGGTCAGCGCGCCGGGCAGGCCTTCGGGCAGGAAGGCCTGGTGCACGGCATAGGTGGTGGGAACGATGTTCTTCTGGATGCCTTCGTAGTCGATCGCCCACTTCACCGCCTGCCGCACCTCGGGCTTGGCGAGGTTGGCGTTCTTCTGGTTCAGCGCGAGGTAGAGCAGGCTGGCCTTGCGCTGCGGCTGCACGGTGTATTGCCGGTCGGCCGAAACCTGCCGGAGCTGGTCGGGGCTGAGGTTGCGGGCGATGTCGTAGTCGCCCTTCTGCAGGCCCAACAGCTGTGCCGAGGGGTCGGCGACGTGGCGGATGATGATGCGCCGGGTCTTCGGCGGCTCGGTGGCGTTGGGATTGGCTTCCAGCGAAACGTTGTCGCTGGCCCGCCAGACCCGCACCGCGTAGGGGCCGGACCCGGCCGAGTTGCCCTTCAGCCAGGCATTGCCGAGATCGTCGCCCTGGGCGTGGCTGAGCGCCACCGCCTTTTCCACCACGCCGCCAATCACCGCCGACAGGCAGTAGAGCAGGAAGCTGGGCGCCGTGGGTTCGGCGGTTTGCAGCACTACCGTGCGCGGGTCGGTGGCGCGGATCATCTGCGCCACGTTGTCCTTGTTCAGCCCGAACTGGTTGATGATGAAGGCCGGCGTCTTGTTCAGGATCACCGCGCGGCCCAGCGACCAGGCGACATCCTCGGCCGTGACCGGCTTGCCGGAGGCGAATTTCGGTCCTTCCTTGAGGCGGAAGGTGAAGGTGCGGTTGTCGGCCGAGGCTTCCCAGCGCTCGGCCAGCTCGCCCACCAACTCCGCGGGGTTGTTGTTCGGGGTGGTGACCAGCTTCTGGTACACGTTGCCGCAGATCTCGGAGCCCGAGAACTCGAAGCACTCGCCGGGGTCGAGCGAGATCATGTCGTCGATCTGCTTGGCGAAAACGATCACCCCGGCGGGGGACTGCGCTTCGGCCCAGCGGCCATGCGCCAGGGCGACGGAGGCGCCGGTAGCACCGGCGAGGAAGGCGCGTCGGGTGGTCATGGCTCTCGGGTCCCCAGCGTAAGGGCGCAGCCTAGCGCAGCGGCGGCCACAGGGAAGCCCGATCGCATCCCCCCTGCCTGGACCGGCCCGCCGCCGCGTGGCACGGGATGGGGCGATGGAACCCTGGCAGGCTTTCTCGGCGGCGGCGGAGGATCCCGGGCCGCCCTATGCGGACACGGTCTGGGCGGCCATGCCGGACGGCTCGCGGCTGCGATTGCCGCTGCGCGATTACGGCGAGATCGCGGTGGGGGGCTTCATCGCCAACCAAGCCAGCTTCGCCGTGGCGCGCCGCGTCGCCGGCTGGATGGCCGAGGCCGCGCGGCCGCTGGGCGCCGAGGTGGTGTGCGGCCTGCCCACGCTGGGCCACGTCTTCGCCCCCCTGGTGGCGGAAGCGCTGGGCCACCCGAACTGGGTCGCCGCCGGCTACTCGCGCAAGCGCTGGTACGAGGACGCGCTGTCGGTGCCGATGTCCTCCTCCACCAGCCCCGGCGAGCGGCGGCTCTGGCTGGACCCGCGGATGCTCGGGCGGCTGGAGGGGCGGCGGGTGCTGCTGGTGGACGACGTGATCAGCACCGGCACCTCCGCCCTGGCCGGTCTGGGGCTGCTGCGTGCGGCCGGGGTGGTGCCGGTGGCGCTCTGCGTCGGCATGGCGCAGGGCGACCGCTGGCGCGCCGGCTGGCCGGCCGCGGTGCCGGTGCGCGCCGCCTTCGCCACGCCGCTGCTGCGCCGCGCCGAAGGCGGGTGGGTGCCGGACCCCGCCACCGCTGCCGCGGACGTGATCGGCCCCGGGGACGTTTCGCCGGGCTGACCGATCATCCTTGTTGCGGTGCCGGGCGGCTTCCTGCTGCACTCGCGGGATTGGCGGCGGGCCACGCCGCCTCCGTTCCGGGAAACGTGCCGATGCGACGCAGATCTCTGCTGGCCACGGGACTGGTGGCTGCCGCGGGTGCCGCCCCCTTCCGCCCCGCCCGGGCGGAGGAGGAGCCAGTGGACGTGGCGCTGGTGCTGGCCGTGGACGTGTCCCGTTCCGTGGACGAGGACGAGGCACGGCTGCAGCGCGAAGGCTACCGCGAGGCCATCACCGACCCGCGCGTGGTGGAGGCCATCCGCTCCGGCATGATCGGCGCGATCGGGCTGGCCTACGTCGAATGGGCGGGGATGGACTTTCAGCGGTTGCTGATCCCCTGGACGCGCATCTCCGGGCAGGAGGAGGCGAATGGCTGGGCCGAGGCACTGGCCCGCGCGCCACGCATCTCGCTGTCCTGGACCTCCATTTCCGGCGGCATCGAGTTCGCCCGCCGCACCCTGGCGGAAACGCCCTTCGAGGCGATGCGCCGCGTGATCGACGTGTCCGGCGACGGCGTGAACAACAGCGGTCCCCCGGCCGAGGAAGCCCGCGACCGTGCCGTGGCGGAGGGCATCACGATCAACGGCCTGCCGATCATGAACGACCGGCCCACCTTCGGCCGCGTGTCCGCCCTGCCGCTGGACCAGTATTACGAGCGCAGCGTGATCGGCGGGCCCGGCGCCTTCATGATCTCCGCGGAAGACTTCACCGCCTTCGGCAACGCCGTGCGCCGCAAGCTCGTGCGCGAGATCGCAGGGCTGGAACGGACGCCCGACCTGGCGTGACCGGGTCGGGGTTGCTGCTTCCGGGTGGCTCCGCCCGTGACCGGGGGCGCCGGTCCCTAGCGGCCCGAGCCTCCCGGGAACCCGGGCGCTGCCCGGGCTAGCCCGGCCGCGTCAGGTCCGGTGGATGGCGCGGCGGAGGCCGCCGTTGCCGGTCACGCAAAGGTGGAAGGCCGGGCGCAGGGTGGCCTCGGGCTCTTCCTCGAGGGCTTCCTCGGCGGAAGGCAGGGCGGCCGCGGGCGGGGCGGCGCGCTTGCGGACCCGGGTGCCGACTTCGCGCGGCAGGCCGGTGGAAGTGCCCTGGAAGGGGCGGGCGGCGTCACAGGAGGTGGCGGGCAGGGGCGGGAGGGGATCGGCCCTCGTGCCCGGCGACATGATCAGGGAACTCAGCAGCAGGAACAGGCCGGCCAGCACTCCACGCATGGTCTGAAACTCCTTGCCAGGGGTCCGAGGGGGAAAGGACCACGACGGCCAGCCCGGGGGAGGATGGCGATCGGCGCACCGGCGATTCGAACGCGAAGCCCAAGCCACGGTTGCCGCGTTGGGCGGGGGCACCGCACCCGATAGCCACGAGAGGCGCCCCATGAGTGACCGACCCGACCCCAACGACGAGGTGGATCTGGGCATCGCCGTTCCCACGGTTGTCACGGTGATCGATGCCGCCCGGGCCGTGGACGAGATGCAGGAGGACGATGCCGACGAGGACCTGCAGGACGAGGAAGCCGCCGACGACAGCGACCCCGAGGCCGCCGCGGAAGCCCTGGAGGCCCTGATCGACGAGCTGAACGAGGACGAGCAGGCGTCCTTGGTAGCGCTGGCCTGGATCGGCCGCGGCGACTACGACGCCGAGGACTGGGATGAGGCGCTGCGTCTGGCCAAGGAGCGCAACGAGCGGAGCGCCGCCTCCACCTACCTGATGGGGCTGGAACTGCTGGGCGACCTGCTGTCCGAAGGTCTGGAAGCCTTCGGCATCTCGGCCGAGGAAGTCGCCCGCTAACCCCGCCATCGGCCCGTCCGGCCAGGACCCGCTGCGAGAGCCATGGCGGCCTAAGCCTTCTGCGACCGCGGCCCGGATGATCTGGTTGCGCTTGAGTGTTCTGGCCTTGGCCAGGGGCGCTGCCCCTGGATGCTCAGGGCAAAGGCTCCGCCCTTGCCCGAGCCGGGGAGTTACGAACTTCCCGGTGTCCCGCGTTGAGTGCCTCCGGCGGGGGGGCGGGTTGGGCAACGCCGTCCATCATGACTGCCGCTGGCCATCCCGCCTCCCGCCGGAGGCACTCATGAGGTCGAGGTGCCCTGGTCTCCTCGCAGGGGCTCCAAGGGGGCAGGGCCCCTCTGGCCCAGGCCAGGACCACCCAGGACCACCCCAGCCCGCACGGATCGCGGCCCGCTAGGGACGGGCAGCGCCGCCTCGGCGACTACCCGCGCCGCGGCAGGTCGGCCCAGTGGGCGCCCTGCATGGGGATGGCCAGGAAGCGCGCGTTCAGCTCTGCCATCGTGGCGGCGGGGTCCAGGTCGCCGCAGCGGGCGGGGTGGAACCAGCGGGCCAGGGCTTCGGCCATCACCACGTGTGCCGGGGTGTCGTTGAAGCCGTGCCAGATGGCGTGGGCGCGGCCCGCGCGCACCGCGGGCAGGCTGTCCAGCTGGCTGCGGCGGATCACCGCGGCCAGCTCGCGCTGCGCCACCGCTTCTTCCACCCCAGGCCCGAGGGGGATGCCGCCGCGCCCGCCATAAGGGCCGCCGGTGGCCACGTAGACCTCCGGCGCCTGCGTCAGCACGTATTCCACCGCCAGCTGCCCGGTGGCGCCCGGCAGCACGTCGGCGCCGATGCTGTGGCCGCCGGCGAAGCGGATCATGGAATCGAAGGCGCCCTTGCCGGGGGAGAAGCAGCAGGGCGTGCCGCCGGCATGGGCGTGCATCATCACCTTGGGCCGCGCGTCCAGCCCGGCGAGGCGGGTGGCGACACGCTCCAGCCGCGCGGCGTAGAAGCTGTCGAAGGCGGCCGCACGCTCCTCCAGCCCCAGCACCTGGCCCAGGATCGCCATGCTGCGGCGGGTGTCGCGCAGCGGGTCGGTGAAGAAGTCGATCGCCACCGAAGGGATGCCCAGCGCGGCGAGGCGGTCCGGCAACTCCATGCTGCCGCCGCGCAGGCCGGCGCGGCTGAGGATCACGACGTCGGGGCGCGCGGCCACCACGGTTTCCAGCGACAAACCCTCGGCCTGGGCGCGGCCCACCAGGGGCACGGCGTCGGCGGCCGGGAAGCGGGCGCGCACGGTGGCGTAGTCCGGCGGGTTGATCACCCGGAGATCGTCGCCCCAGCCCACCACCAGGGAGACGGGATCGGGGTGCAGCAGCGCCAGGGCCAGCACGTGCCGCGCCTGGGCCAGCACGATGCGCTTCGCCGGCGCGGGCAGCACCACCTGCCGGTCGAGCAGGTCCGTCACCCGCACCGGCGCCTGCGCCCGCAGGAGGCGCGGCGCGGCCAGGGTGGCGGCGAGCGAGCCCAGGAGGAGGCGGCGCGTGGCGTGCGGCATCAGCGTGTCACCAGCGCACGCGGAGGGAGCCGAGGACGAGGCGACGGTTGCCGTAGTAGCAGGCGGTGATGGAGGAGCAGCTGGCGACGTATTCCTTGTCGGCGATGTTCTGTGCATTCACCGAGAAATCCAGGCCGCGCAGGGATTCGAAGCGCTGGCCGAAGTCGTAGCGGATGGCGGCGTCGAACAGCGTGGCGTCGTCCACCTTGAAGCTGTTGGCCTCGTTGCCGTAGGTGCTGTCGACGAAGCGCAGGCCGCCGCCGAGCTCGAGGCCGCGCAGCGGGCCGTCGCGGAAGCTGTAGTTGGCCCAGGCGCTGGCAATGTTGCGCGGTACCTGCGGCACGCGGTTGCCGGACACGCCCGCGGTGTTGGACTTGGTGATGTCGGCGTCGATGTAAGTGTAGGTGCCGATCAGGTCGAGGTTGTCGTTCAGGCTGGCCCGGCCTTCCAGCTCCACGCCGCGGGAACGGATCTCGCCGGTCTGCACGGAAAAGAGGTTGCTGTTCGGGTCGGGGGTCAGCACGTTGCGCTGGCGGATCTGGTACACCGCGGCCTGGATGAAGCTGTTCATCCCCGGCGGCTGGTACTTCACCCCGGCCTCGTACTGCTCGCCCGTGGTGGGGTCGAAGGTGCCGCCGCCGCGCGCCGGCGAGAAGGTGCCGGTGTTGGGCAGGAACGACGTCGAGTAGCTGAGATACGGCGCGAGGCCGTTGTCGAACAGGTAGAGTGCGCCGGCGCGCCAGGTGAAGGCGTCGTCCACCTGGCTGGTGTGGCTGCTGTCGCGGCGCTGCACGACCTCGCTGGTGGCGAAGTCCTGCCGCGCGCCGATGTTGAAGCGGAAGCGGCCGAGCGCGATCTGGTCCTGCGCGTAGAGGCCGAGCTGGTCGGTGATCTGGCCAATGGTCTGCGCCGGGCCGAGCACAGGGCGCGCGACCGTCACGTAGTAGCTCGGCGCGAAGAGGTCGATGGACGGCGCGGTGCCGTTGCCCAGGCGCCGCTTGGCCGAGGAGCGCGACCAGTCCAGCCCGGCCAGCAGCGTGTGGCGCAGCGGGCCGGTGTTGAAGTCGGCCTGCAGCTGGTTGTCCAGCGCGAAGGTATCGGCGTGCTCGATGGCGTGGGTGAGGGTGCGGGTGCCCGTGCGTCCGTCGGCCGCGACGGCCTGGATGGAAATCACCTGCCGCTCGGAATCGAGGTGCAGGTAGCGGAAGTTCTGCCGCGCGGTGAAGACGTCGTCGAAGCGGTGCTCGAGCTGGTAGCCGATCGAGGCCTGGCGACGGGACTCCCGGTTCCAGTTCGGGTCGCCGCCGAAGAAGTTGGAGCGGATGCGGCCGAAGCGGCTGGGGATCACCGTGCCGGTGGCGGGCACGAAGTTGTAGAAGCCCGCCTCCGGATCGTCCTGATAGGAGCCGAGCAGCGTCAGGGTGGTGTTGTCGTCGGGGCGCCAGGTCAGGGCGGGCGCGATGGCGATGCGGCCCTCGTTGACGAAGTCGTACTGCGTCTGCGCCTTCCGGGCGATGCCGGTCAGGCGGTACTGGAACCGGCCGTCCTCGGTCAGCGGGCCGCCGAAGTCGAAGGCGGTCTGCAGCCGTGCGTCGGTGCCGGCTTCCAGCCGCACCTCGTGGATCGGGGTGGCGGTGGGGCGGCGGCTGACGAGGTTCACGATGCCGCCCGCGCCGGTCTGGCCGTAGAGCACGGAGGCCGGGCCGCGCAGCACCTCGATGCGTTCCAGCAGGAAGGGGTCGAAGCCCGGCACGGCGAAGGACGCGCCGCGGCCGACACGCAGCCCGTCGAGGAAGTTCACGAAGGCAGCGCCGGTGCCCTGGCCGCCGAAGCCGCGCACGAAAACGCTGTCGAAGCGGTTGGATGGACGGATCTCCGGCAGCACGCCGGCGGTGTAGCGCAGCGCCTGCGAGATGGTCTGCGGTTGCTGGTCGTCGATCTGGTCGCGGGTGACCACGCCCACCGATTGCGGCGCCTCGATCAACTGCGTGTCGGTCTTGGAACCGGTGGTGGTGACGGGGGCGACGTAGCCGCTGACCGGCTGCCAGGCGCGCCAGGCGGTGGCCTGCACGTTGATCTCGGGCAGGGCGAGGACGGGTTCGCCGGCGGTTTCGGTCTGGGCCAGCGCGGGATGCGCCAGGGTGGCCAGGGCGACACTGGCGAGAAGGAGCGGCCGTCGCAGGGCGTGGGAGCGGTACATCGGGATGCCTGGAACGTGATCGCGGGCTGATCGCATAAATGAGAATCACTTGCAACTGGTGGCGGGGTGGAGAATCGCGGCTGTTTCGCCGCCAGCGGCGTTACCCAACCGCGGGAAGGCCGCCTGGCCCAAGCAGGGCGCGCAGGCCGTGGCTGAGTGCCACGGGGATGACGGACACGTGGGTTTCCCCCGCCAGGCACTCGAAGCCCACCAAGGCGGTGGGGCCGAAGCGGTCGGCCACGGCCTCGGCCATCGCGCGGGCGTTGCCCACCATGGCGCGCTCCCGCCGTCGCTGCGCCGTGGTCTCGCTGTCCGGCAGCGCCGCCTCCCAGGGCGCCAGGGCCTCCTCCCATTCCCCCACGCCGATCCAGACCCGGGGGGACGAGCCCGCGCCCCGGCCCGAGCGCAGCCCGGCCAGCAGGCGCTCGCGGTTCCACCAGACGGAGGGGCTCATGGCCAGGACGCCTGCAAAGTCGGAGGGGTCCTGCGCCAGCGCGTCCAGGGCAAAGAAGCCGCCCAGCGAATGGCCGGCGATCACCTCCCGCCGCGGGTCGGCGGGAAAGCGGGCGCGCAGCAGCGGCCGCACCGCCGACCCCAGGAAATGCGCGAAGGCGTCGCGACCAGCCCCCTGGCTTGCCGGCTCCCCGGGCCGGGCCGGGCCGAAATCCGTCCGCCGCCGTGCCTGATGCAGCGGCTGGTCGCCGGGATAGGCGATGCCGACCACGATCGCCGGCACCAGCCGCGACACGGTGGGCCGGAACTGACCCTGTCGCACTAGGTCCACCGCCATGCCGAAACAGTTGTTGCCGTCCAGCAGGAACACCACCGGAAAGCCGCCCGGGGGTGGCGGAACCTCCGGCACGAACACGAAGAGCTGGTAGGGCCCGGAAGGGCCGTCCAGGGCGAGCAGCGTGGTGCCGGGAAGGCAGACCTCAGCCAAGGCGCTGCCCGTCCTGCGGCCGACCGGGAAACCCTGCGCTGCCTTTGCCGGGAACGTGCCTCTGCATCCTGCCCTCTCGCCCTCGCCGCCCGGATGGTCCGGCGCTGGCAGGTGCCGGGCGAATCCTGGCGCATCCGCCGGGACGGCAGCAAGGGTGCCGGCTACGGTTCGCGGGACCCGGGACGCGGCGGTGCCCCGCTCCTGCAGGGCCGGGGCTCACGCGCTCCCGTGCATGTGCGGCGAGGCCGCCAGGAGGGTTTCGGGCAGGCGGGGCGTGACCGCGGCGGCGAAGAACTCGCCGGATCGGGCCGGCCGCCCGAGCAGGTAGCCCTGCACCTGCGGGCAGCCCCGGCTGCGCAGCATGCCCAGTTGCTCCTCGGTTTCCACCCCTTCCGCCACGACGCTGAGGCCCAGGCTGCGGCCGAGTGCCAGCACTGCCTCGATGATCGCGGCCGATTCCACGTCGCGGCCCAGGCCGCGCACGAAGGACTGGTCGATCTTCAGCTCGTCGAAGGGGAAGCGCCGCAGGTAGCCGAGCGAGGAATAGCCGGTGCCGAAGTCGTCCAGCGACAGGAAGATGCCCATCGCCTTCAGGGCGCGCAGCACGGTCAGCGCGCGCTCGGTGTCGCCGATCAGCAGCCCTTCCGTCACCTCCATCTTCAGCCGCTGCGGCGGCAGGCCGGTGCGCTCCAAGATGCCGGAAATGGCTGCCACCAGGTCGGGCTGGCGGAACTGCGCGGGGGACAGGTTCACCGCCACGCGGCAGGGCACGGGCCAGCCTGCCGCTTCGATGCAGGCGGTTTCCAGCACCCAGCGGCCGAGCGGGATGATCAGGCCCGCCTCCTCCGCCAGCGGCACGAAGTCGGAAGGCGGCACGACGCCGCGCGCCGGATGGGTCCAGCGCAGCAGCGCTTCCTGGCCCACCAGTTCCCGCGTCATCGTATCGAACTGCGGCTGGTAGACGAGAAACATCTCGCCCCGCTCCACGGCCACGCGCAGGTCGCGCTCCATGGCCCGGCGCTCCAGCAGCCGCTGGTCCATGGCGGGTTCGAAGAAGCGGTACACCCCGCGGCCGTCGCGCTTAGCGCGATACAGCGCGGTGTCGGCGTTGTGCAGCAGGCGCGGCACGGTTCGGCCGTCACCGGGAAACAGGGCGATGCCCACGCTGGTGCCGATCTCGAACACCTGCCCGTCGAGGTCGTAGGGGACCGACAGGGCGGCGATTACCCGGTTCGCCAGCGCCGCTCCCGCCTCGGGCGTGTCCAGGTCGGCCTTGATGATGGCGAACTCGTCGCCGCCCAGCCGCGCCACGGTGTCGCTGGCGCGCAGGCTCGCGCGCAGCCGCTCGGCCACCTGCGCCAGCAGCCGGTCGCCACCCTCGTGCCCCATGACGTCGTTGACGGTCTTGAAGCGGTCGAGGTCGAGGCAGAGGATGGCCGCGCCCCGCCCTTCCCGGGCGGCCAGTTCCAGCACCTGATGGGCCCGGTCGGCCAGCAGGGCACGGTTGGGCAGGCCGGTCAGCCCGTCATGGTGCGCGAGGTAGCGGATCTGGGCTTCCGCCCTCTTGCGCTCGGTCAGGTCGCGTATCGCCACGGCACAGGCCGGCTGCAGCCGCGCCCGGCGCCTCCACCCGGTTTTGACCTCCTCGATCACGCGGGACAGGATCTCGACGGGGATGCTGCGGCCGCCTTCGGTGACCAGCTCCAGTTCCAGCGCCGCCGTACCGTTGGCCACCGCCTCGGGGTCGGCGCGGAGCCGGCTCGCCACCCCGGCCGGCAGGATGCGCGTGATGTCGTGGCCGACCAGGGCCGCGGCCGGGAGGCCGACCAACCGGGCCAGCGTCTCGTTCACGTCCAGGATCGTGCCGCCGCGATGGATGAGCAGCCCTTCGAAGGTGCCGCTGGCCAAGCGCCGCAGCCGCGCCGCGTCGCGCGTGCGCTCCCCCCACAGCTTCTCCTCGAGCACCACGCTGCTGAGGCCAACGGTCGCGATGGCGGCCACCACGGCCGCGGTGGTGATGGCGAGCAGGTGCCCGTCCAGCCCGCCGCCGGCCACCTCGACGTTGCCGTCGGGCAGGATGGTGGTGCCGGCCATGCCCAGGAAATGCAGGCAAAGGATGGACACCGCCAGCAGGCAGGCCGCGGCCAGGCGGCCCCGCCGCCGGTCGAAGCGGCGTGCCAGTGCCAGGGCCGCCAGGCCACCGCCGGCGAGCACGGACAGCACGGCGTGGGGCGGGGAAAACTCCACCGTGCCGGGCAGGCGCATGGCGCTCATGCCCATAAAGTGCATCGCCCCGACCGACAGGCCGAGCACGGTTCCCCCGGCCAGCGCCCGTCCGCGCCTGGGCTTGCCGGAAGCCTGCACGAGCGGAAAGGCCAGGGCCGCACCCAGCACCGCGACCAGGGCCGAGACGGCGGTGAGGCCCGGCGCGTAGGAGATCGGCAGGCCCGGCTGAAAGGCCAGCATGGCGATGAAATGCGTGGCCCAGACGCCGCAGCCGTAGACCAGCCCGGCGACGATGGCCCAGATCACCCGATGGCCCCGCGCCACGAGCCGGAGCCTGCGGACGACGTTGGCGGATACGAAGCACGCCATGCAGCAGACGCCGACGGCCAGAAAGAGCAGGGGAAGGTTATGCTCGTAGGTCAGGCAGCCCAGAATCTCGATCATCGTTCGGTTTTGCCGCGGTTCCTGGCGCAGGGTGCCGTTACCAACTACTTGCACGCGGGGGATGCTTCAAGGAAGAATGAACAACCAATGATTGCATTCCGGTTGTGACCCGGAGCGATCGTGTCGGCCTCGAGGCACCGTGGTTCCCGGGCTTCCCCCCACGGTTCCGCTTCCGTGCCCGGCCCCTTGCCGGAAGGGTTCGGCTCCGCCTGCTTCGGTGCGACGGAAGGGCCTGACAGGCATGGCCCGCTGAGCGCGCGTCACCCGGCGCTCCGTCGCGGCCCCTTCGGAACGAAGGCAGAAACCGCGGGGACGGGAGGCTGATCCCGGCAGCGATCATCGCCATCTCCGTGCTGCCGCCACGGCGCGGCCAGCCGCAGGAACCGAGATGGACACCAACGCCCTTCCCGCCATCGGCGTGCCGCCCGAGGCACCCTTTGCTGCCTTCGCCGCCGAACTGCGCCCCCAATCTTCGCTGCGCGCCGCCATCACCGCCGCCTATCGCCGCCCCGAGCCGGACTGCCTGCCGCCGCTGCTCGACCTCGCGACGCTGCCGCCCGCGGCCGCGGCGCAGGCCGCCGCCACGGCGCGGCAGCTGGTGGAGCGGCTGCGCAGCAGGCCGCGCGGCGGCGGCGTCGAGGGACTGATCCGGGAATACGACCTGAGCAGCCAGGAAGGCGTGGCGCTGATGTGCCTGGCGGAAGCACTGCTGCGCATCCCCGACACCGCCACCCGCGACGCGCTGATCCGCGACAAGATCGCGGGCGGTGAATGGCACGCGCATCTCGGCCACAGCCCGTCCGTCTTCGTCAACGCCGCGACCTGGGGGCTGCTGGTCACGGGGCTGCTGACCGCCACAAGTAGCGAGAGCGGCCTGTCGGCGGCGCTGACGCGGCTGATCGCGCGCGGCGGCGAGCCGATCATCCGCAAGGGCGTGGACCTGGCGATGCGGTTGATGGGCGAGCAGTTCGTGACCGGCCAGACCATCGCGGAAGCGCTGCGCAACAGTCGCCGCATGGAAGCGCGTGGCTTCCGCTATTCCTTCGACATGCTGGGCGAAGCGGCCACCACCGCCGACGACGCCGCGCGCTACCTGTCCGACTACGAGGGCGCCGTCCACGCCATCGGCCGCGCCGCCGCCAGGCGCGGCCCGATCGCGGGGCCGGGCATCTCGGTCAAGCTGTCCGCCCTGCATCCCCGCTACGGCCGCGCCAAGCGGCAACGGGTGATGCGCGAACTGCTGCCGCGGCTGCGGGGGCTGGCGGTGCTGGCCAAGGGCTACGAGATCGGCCTCAACATCGACGCGGAGGAAGCGGACCGGCTGGAATTGTCGCTGGACCTCTTGGAAGCGCTGGCGACCGACCCGGCACTCGCGGGCTGGAACGGGCTGGGCTTCGTGCTGCAGGCCTATGGCAGGCGCTGCCCCTTCGCGGTGGACTGGATCGTGGACCTGGCGCGGCGCGCCGGGCGGCGGATCATGGTGCGGCTGGTCAAGGGCGCCTATTGGGACAGCGAGATCAAGCGGGCGCAGGTGGACGGGCTGCCGGACTTCCCCGTGTTCACCCGCAAGCCTTTCACGGACGTGTCCTTCCTGGCCTGCGCGCGCAAGCTGCTGGACGCGCCCGACGCGGTGTTCCCGCAATTCGCCACGCACAACGCTCAGACCCTGGCCGCGGTGCTGGCCATGGCCGGCCCGGAGTTCCGGCCTGAGCAGTACGAGTTCCAGTGCCTGCACGGCATGGGCGAGCCGCTCTACGAGGAGGTGGTCGGCCCCGGCAAGCTGGACCGGCCCTGCCGGATCTACGCTCCCGTGGGCACGCACGAGACGCTGCTGGCCTATCTCGTGCGCCGGCTGCTGGAGAACGGCGCCAATTCCTCCTTCGTCAACCGCATCGCCAATGCCGCCGTGCCGGTGGAGGCGCTGATCGCCGATCCCGTGGCCGCCCTGCGCGCCGAACAACCGGTCGGCGCGCCGAACCCGCGCATCGCCCGGCCGCGCGAACTGTTCGGCCCGGTGCGCCCGAACTCCGCCGGGCTGGACCTGAGCGACGAGGACACTCTCGCCGCCCTGGCCGCGGCGCTGGCGGAAAGCGCCGGCACCGCCTGGACCGCCGCCCCGACCTCCTGCCCGGCGCCTGCGGGCGCGGCGCGGCCGGTGCGCAACCCGGCCGACCGGCGCGACATCGTGGGGCAGGTGCGCGACGCCACGCCGGCGGAGGTCGCGGCGGCGCTGGCGCGATCCGCCGCGGCCGCCGCGGACTGGGCGGGCACGCCGGCCGCGAAGCGCGCCGCCTGCCTGCGCCGCGCCGCGGAGGCGGCCGAGGCGCGGATGCCCGTGCTGACCGGGCTGGCGGTGCGGGAAGCCGGCAAGACCATCCCCAACGCGGTGGCGGAGATCCGCGAGGCGGTGGACTTCCTCCGCTTCTACGCCGGCGAGGCGGAGCGCCTGCTGGGCGCGGGCGGGCCACCGCCGCTGGGCCCGGTGGCCTGCATCTCGCCCTGGAACTTTCCCGCCGCCATCTTCACCGGCCAGGTCGCGGCCGCCCTGGCGGCGGGCAACCCCGTGCTGGCCAAGCCGGCGGAGGAAACCCCGCTGATGGCGGCGGAGATGGTGCGCCTGCTGCACGCCGCCGGCATTCCGGTGGACGTCCTGCAACTGCTGCCCGGCGACGGTGCGGTGGGGGCGGCGCTGGTGGCCGATCCGCGGGTGCAGGGCGTGGTGTTCACGGGCTCCACCGCCGTGGCGCGGCTGATCCAGGGGCAGCTCGCGGGACGGCTGGGAGCGCGCGGGCAGCCGGTGCCGCTGATCGCGGAAACCGGCGGGCAGAACGCCATGATCGTGGATTCCTCCGCGCTGGCGGAGCAGGTGGTGGGCGACGTGCTGGCCTCCGCCTTCGACTCTGCTGGCCAGCGCTGCTCGGCGCTGCGCATCCTGTGCCTGCAGGAGGAGGTCGCCGACCGCACCCTGGCCATGCTGCGCGGCGCGATGCGCGAGCTGGCGATCGGCGACCCCGCCCGCCTCGCCACCGATATCGGCCCGGTGATCACGGCCGAAGCCCGCGACGGCATCCTGGAACACGTCGCGGCGATGCGCGCGCGCGGCCATGCCGTCGACGCGCTGCCGTTGCCGCCCGATGCCGCGCGGGGCAGCTTCGTGGCGCCGACGGTGATCGGGATCAGCCGGGTCGCCGAGGTGGAACGGGAAGTCTTCGGCCCCGTGCTGCACGTGCTGCGCTTCCGGCGCGACGCGCTGGACCGTCTGGTCGACGACATCAACGCTTCCGGCTACGGGCTGACCTTCGGCCTGCACACGCGCATCGACGGGACGGTGACGCGGGTGCTGGACCGCGTCGAGGCCGGCAACCTCTACGTCAACCGCAACATGGTGGGTGCCGTGGTGGGCGTGCAGCCCTTCGGCGGCTGCGGCCTGTCCGGCACCGGGCCCAAGGCGGGCGGGCCGCTCTATCTCGGCCGGCTGTTGAGCGCGCCGCCGCGCGACGCGTTGCGCGAGCTGCCCGTGCCGGGTGCCGCCAACCCGGCCGCCCGCGCCTTTGCCGACTGGCTGCGCGCCCGTGGCCGCGCGGCGGAGGCCGAGCATTGCGCCGCCTATCTCCGGCGCTCGGCCCTGGGCGCGGAGGTGGAGCTGCGTGGCCCGGTGGGCGAGCGCAACCTGTACCGCCTGCGCCCGCGCGGCCGCATTGCCGCCCTGGCGCGCACGGAAGCGGGGCTGCTGCGGCAGATCGGCGCCATCCTGGCCACCGGCAACAGCGCGGCGATCGAGGCCGACAATCCCGCGCGCGCCGCGCTGTCCGGGCTGCCGCCGGACGTGGCGGCACTGATCGGCACCGCCGCCGGCCTGGAAGCGATGCAGGACCTGCGCGCGGTGCTGTTCGAGGGCGAGGCCGCGGCGCTGCCGGCGCTGAACCGCCGCGTCGCCGAACGCGACGGACCGATCCTGCCCGTGCAGGCCGTGATGGCGGCGGGCGATGACTACGACCTGGACCGGCTGCTCGAAGAGTGCTCGATCTCCATCAACACCGCCGCGGCGGGCGGCAATGCCAGCCTGATGGCGATGGGCTGACGCGAAACGCCGGCAGGAAGCGGCGCGGCGTGCGTCGTTGCATGGGCCGCGGCGGGGCGGGTCGCGCCCCGTCGCGGCATGCATCCCCGGGCTGCGCTTCCCCCCGGCTGGCGCGGGCGGCCGGGGAACCCAGATATCCGGCATGACCGAGAGCGCCCCGCTGCGGGACTTCCTCCACCGCCATCCCCGCCTTTTCGTGCTGACCGGTGCCGGGTGCAGCACCAGTTCGGGCATTCCCGACTATCGCGACGCTGACGGGCAATGGAAACGCGCGCAGCCCGTCACCTTTCAGGCTTTCACCGGCAGCCACGCCACGCGGCAACGCTACTGGGCGCGCAGCCTGATCGGCTGGCGCACCTTTGGCCGGGTACAGCCCAACGGCACGCACGCGGCGCTGGCCCGGCTGGAAGCGCAGGGCCGGAGCGAGCTGCTGCTGACGCAGAACGTGGACCGCCTGCACCAGGCCGCCGGCAGCCGGCGGGTGATCGACCTGCATGGGCGGCTGGACGTGGTGCGCTGCCTGCGCTGCGACGCCACCCTCCCGCGCGAGGCACTGCAGGCGGAACTGGCGCGTCGCAACCCGGACTGGGCCGCGCTCGACGCCGCGGAAGCGCCGGACGGCGACGCCGACCTGGACGGGCCGGACTTCTCCACTTTCGACATACCGGACTGCGCGCAGTGCGGCGGCTTGCTGAAGCCCGACGTCGTGTTCTTCGGCGAGAACGTGCCCAAGCCCCGCGTCGAGGAGGCTTTCGCGGCGCTGGAGCGGGCCGACGCGATGCTGATCGTCGGCTCCTCGTTGATGGTGTGGTCGGGCTTCCGCTTCGTGCAGGCGGCCGCCCGCGCCGGATTGCCGATGGCGGCGGTGAACCTGGGCCGCACCCGTGCCGATGCCCTGCTGAGCCTGAAGGTCGAACAGCCTTGTACGGAAGCCCTGGCCTTCCTGCTGCACGACCCTGCCCTCGCCGGAAGCGCTCTGCCGTCGACCGTTTCTTGAGGCGGTGGAAGCAGCAAGCCGGGGGGAAGTATCCCCCCGGTCCCCCTTCTATTTTCGGGAGTCTGGGGGAGCACCCGTGGCCGCCGGCGCGCTCAACTCCTAAAAAAAGGAGGGGGACCGGGGGAGTTCACTCCCCCGGCCTTCCCTGCCCGATCCCCCCCGCCATCACAGGCCGAGCCGCGAGCGGGCAGCCCGTTCCTCCAGGATTTCCAGCCCGGCGCCTACGGCGGCGGCGAACCAGCGCCAGGGCCAGCGCGGACGGCGCATGTTGAACCAGCGCAGCCGCACATCCTCGCCGAAGCGGCCGTGGATCTCGGCGTGCAGCTCGCCCAGCCGGTCGGCCAGGCCCAGCGCCACGGCCTCGCGCCCAGTCCAGAAGCGGCCGCTGAACAGTTCCGCCTCCTCGCCGCGCAGGTGCGCGCCGCGGCGGCTGCGGACCCAGTGCTTGAACTCCTCGTGCAGGCCGGCGAGCAGGTCGCGCAGCCGTTCCTGCTGCGCCGCCTCGGCCGGGCGGAACGGGTCCAGGAAGGCCTTCTGCTCGCCGGCGGTGACCAGGCGCCGCTCGATGCCCAGCTTGTCCAGCGCCTCGGTGAAGCCGAAGCCCTGCGAGATCACGCCGATGGAGCCCAGGATGGAGGAGGCGTCGCACACGATCTCGTCCGCGGCGCAGGCGATCCAATAGCCGCCCGAGGCGCCGGTGTCCTCGATGCAGGCCACCACCGGCACGCCGCGCGCTTCGGCCAGCCGCCGGATGCGCGCGGCGATCAGCGAGGACTGCACCGGCGAGCCGCCGGGCGAATTGATCGCCAGCACCACCCCCGCCAGCCGCGGCGCCTTGAAGGCGGCTTCGAGCACGGGGGCCAGGGCCGCGGCGCTCAAGCCGGCGTCGCCCAGTCCGGGCAGGCGCGGCCCCACCACGCCGGACAGGCGCAGCACGGCGACGCAGGGGCGACGGTCGAGAAAGGGAAGGCGCAAGGGCGGGAACTCGCTGGGGGAGGGGGCGGGGAGCCGCCGCGGGCGCCAGCCGGCGAGGCGGCCGATCCTAGACCCGATCCGCCCGGGCCGGAACCGGGTGGCCGCCCGAAGGTCAGGCCTGCGGCCGGTCGGGCGGGTTGGCCGGCCCGCCGGCACGGCCCTCGCCCGCGGCGTCCTCGGCCAGCGTGTCCACGTCCAGCAGGATCAGCGTCGTCGCCCGCAGGTGTTCGGCCAGCAGCTCCGACGCCGCCGGCACGTCGCGCGACACGGTGGCCTCCATGATGGCGCGATGCTCGCGGGCGAGGTCGCGGCCCTGGCGTGCCAGGGGAATGGACAAACGCCGGTAGCGTTCGCTCTGGGCATAGAGC
The DNA here is from genome assembly GCF_047690175.1 of Roseomonas sp. BN140053. Classification (NCBI taxonomy): domain Bacteria; kingdom Pseudomonadati; phylum Pseudomonadota; class Alphaproteobacteria; order Acetobacterales; family Roseomonadaceae; genus Roseomonas; species Roseomonas sp. BN140053. Next base: position 114,129 of record NZ_JBLLEB010000012.1, read on the forward strand.
GTGTCGCGCAGCCGCAGCAGCCAGGGGCTGCCGCAGCCGGCGACGAGGGCGCGGTGGAACTCGGCATGCGCCACGGCCCAGGCTTCACAGACCCGGCCGGGGTCCTCCGGCTCGCGCTCGGGCAGCCGGATCATCCGGTGGTGGGCGGCGACGATCGCGGTTTCCCATTCCACGCTGCCGCATTCGACGGCGCGGTGCAGGCAGCGCAGCTCCACCTCGATGCGCACCTCGGTGAGGTCGCGCAGCTCGGTGGCCGAGATCGGCGCCACGCGGAAGCCGCGCTGCGGTTCCGCCACCACCAGCCCTTCGGCCGTGAGGCGGGACAGGGCCTCGCGCACGGCGCCCAGGCTGACCGAAAGGGAGGCGCAGAGTTCGTTGATCTTCAGGCGCTCCCCGGGCCGCAGTCGGCAGGCGAGCAGGTCAGCGCGCAAGCGTTCGTAGATGGACTGGGTCAGGCTCAGGCCCGGCGTGTCGCGCGGCATCGCAACCTCCTACCACCTCCCGGCATAAAGTCCATTGTTCAACAAAATATCTATTTTATTTTGACAGCTCGGCGCGCTTGCCCGCATGCTGCCGGCAACAGGGGGGAGAGCAATCAGGATGCGCTTCGTGGCATTCCGCAGCGGCACCGGGACGGGACTGGGCGTGGCGGCACCCGATGGCGGCTTCCGCGGCCTGATGGCGGGCGAGAGCGGCTATCCCGGCGCGCTCGACACGCTGGTGGCGCGGGGCGGCACGGCGCTGGCGGAGGCCGGGCGCGCCCTGCTCGCCGGGAAGCCGGTGGACCTCGACGCGGTGGAGCTGCTGCCGCCGCTGGCCAACCCGGGCAAGATCATCTGCGTCGGTCTCAATTACGCCGACCACTCGGCCGAGAGCGGCTTCACGCTGCCGACCTATCCCACGATCTTCGCGCGCTGGGCGTCCAGCCTGATCGGCCACGGCGCGCCCATCCTGCGGCCGCGGGTGTCGGACCAGCTGGATTTCGAGGGCGAGTTCGTCGCCGTGATCGGCCGCGGCGGGCGGCACATCTCCAAGGCGACGGCGCTGGACCACGTGGTCGGCTACTCGCTGTTCAACGACGCGTCCGTGCGCGACTTCCAGATGAAGGCGCCGCAGTGGACGGTGGGCAAGAACTTCGACGCCACCGGCGCCTTCGGCCCCTTCCTGGTCACGGCGGACGAACTGCCGCCGGGCTGCCGCGGCCTGCGGCTGCAAACACGCCTGAACGGCGAGGTGGTGCAGCAGGCCTCCACCGACGACCTCGTCTTCGACGTGGCGACGCTGGTGTCGACGCTGAGCGAGGCGGTGACGCTGTCGCCGGGTGACATCATCGTCACCGGCACGCCGGCGGGCGTCGGCATGGCGCGCAAGCCGCCGCTGTGGATGAAGCCCGGCGACGTTTGCGAGGTGGAGGTCGAGGGGCTGGGCGTGCTGCGCAACCCGATCGCCGACGAGCAGGGCCGCCAGCGCGCGGCCGCTTGAGGGGGCGTCGGCGTCCCACCCGGTCCGGCGGTGCCGGGAAGGCGGGCCAGGGCGGCGGTGCAACGTCCGGGCGAGGATCACGCGAAACGGGCATCCAGGCCCGCAACGACGTCGTGCGGAGCCTTCGTGCTCCGGGGAAGGAGGAAACGATGACGGCTATCGGCGGCTTCAAGCCGGCCTCACGGCGCGACGGCGCCCTCGGCGTCCACTCGGTGGGCGAGTTCGTGCTCACCGTGCCGGAGGTGGAGAAGGCGGAGCATTTCTACGGCGCCTTCGGGCTGGACGCGCGGGCAAATGGCGACCAGCTGTCGCTGCACACGGCGGGCGATGGCTACCGCTGGGGCCGCGTGGTGCCGGGCGCGCGCAAGGCGATGCACCACCTGAGCTTCCATTGCTGGGAAGAGGACCTGCCGCGCTTCCGCACCCATGTGGAAAGCTGCGGCGTCAAGCTGCTGGACCCGCCGCCGGGCTTCGAGAGCAACGGGCTGTGGTTCCGCGACATGGACGGCACGCTGGTGGAAATCCGCGTCGGCGTGAAGACGCAGCCCGACAGCCGCACACCGATGCAGCTGGCGCCCACCGAGACCGGCATCCGCAACGCGCCTTACCGGCGCAACGCGTCCCGCGCCGTGCCGAAGCGGCTGAGCCACATCCTGCACTTCACCCCCGACGTGCTGGGCGCGATCCGCTTCTACGAGCGCGTGCTGGGGCTGCGGCTGTCCGACCGCTCCGCCGACCTGGTGGCCTTCCTGCACGCCATCCACGGCAGCGACCACCATGTCATGGCCTTCGCCAAGTCCAACGCGCCGGGGCTGCACCACCTGAGCTGGGACGTGCCGTCGCTGAACGACATCGGCCTGGGCGCCATGGCAATGGCCGACAAGGGCTACGATCGCGGCTGGGGCTTCGGGCGTCACGTGCTGGGCTCGAACTACTTCCACTACGTGCGCGATCCCTGGGGCAGCTACTGCGAATACTCTTCGGACATGGACTACGTGCCGGGCACGATGGACTGGGAAGGGCGCGAGCACCCGCCGGAGGACGGCTTCTTCCTGTGGGGCCCCAACCCGCCCCCGGACTTCATCCACAACTACGAGGCCGGTCCCGCCTGAGCGGAACTGGCCTGATCTGACGGGATTTCCGGTTTCCCGCAGCAGAACGGGAACCGTGCGGAGGAAATGAAGCGATGATCACCCGACGGCACCTCGTCGCGGGCGCGGTGGCGCTCGGCCTGCTCGGCATCGCGCCGCTGCGGGCGCAGGACAACTACCCGACCCACGCGATCCAGATCGTGAACCCCTACCCGGCGGGCAATTCCACGGACCTGCTGACGCGCGCCCTGGCGGCCGGACTGTCGCCCCGCCTGGGCCAGCCCGTGGTGGTGGTGAACCGCGACGGCGCCTCGGGCGCGGTGGGCTCGGCCTCGGTCGCGCGGGCGCCGGCGGATGGCTACACGCTGCTCTTCGCGCCGGCGCTGGTGTCCTCGGTGCTGCCGATCACCCAGCCCAATTCCGGCCTGCGGGCGAATTCCATGCGGCCGGTGTGCCAGATGTTCAGCAACGCCCAGGCCATCGCGGTGCGGCCGGATTCCCGCTTCCGCAACCTCGCGGAGCTGGTGGCCGCGGCGCGGGCGGAGCCGGGGCGCATCACCTACGGCACGCTGGGCGTCGCTTCCATCCCGCACCTCGCGATCGTGCAATGGGCCGACCTCGCGCGGGTGGAGCTGGCGCACGTGCCCTACCGGGCGGATTCCACGGTGCTGACGGAGGTCACCACCGGGCGGATTGAGCTCGGCGCCATCGTGCTGGCCTCCGCCGCGGGGCGGGAGGATGTGCGGCTGCTGGCGGTGTTCGACACGCAGCGGCATCCGGACTTCCCCGACGTGCCCACGGCCATCGAGCAGGGCTTCGACGTGGCGCCCACCAGCTTCGGCGGCCTGTTCGCCCCGGTGGGCGTGCCGGAAGCGCGGTTAGCCAAGCTGGAATCCGCCTGTGCCGCCGTGGCCACGGATGCCGGCTATCGCACCGCCGCGCGCAACGGCACGCAGCCGGCGAACTACCACCTTGGCGCGGCAGAATTCGCGCGGCGGATCGCCGCCGACGTGGAGCAGAAAACGGCGCTGCTGCGACGCGTCCAGGTGGATTGAGGGTGCGCACGGAACGGGAGGGGACGATGCGGATGGAACGGCGGCGGGCAAGCCTGCCACGCCGGATGCTACTGGGCGGCGCCCTGGCAGGTCTGGCGGCGGGGCGGGCGGGGTGGTCGCGGCCGAGGCGCTGGCCCATGCGCGGCCCGACGGGCAGACCGCGCTGCTGCTGAACAACAGTCACGCCGCTTCCGCCGCCATTTTCCGCCGCCTGCCCTACGATCCCGTGTCGGACTTCGCCCCCGCCACGGTGGTGGCCAACGGGCCGCTGGTGGTGCTGACCGCGCCGAATGGACCGCTCACCGACCTCGCCGCGCTGATCGCCGCGGCGCGGGCGCGGCCGGAAGCGCTGAACGTCGCCACCGTGGGCGTCGGCAGCACGCAGCACTTCGTGTCCGCGGCGCTGGAAGCGGCGGCCGGGATCAAGCTGACCCATGTTCCCTACGGCAGCACGCCGGCGGCGCTGGTGGCGCTGCGCGGCGGCGAGGTGCAGGTGGTGGTAGAAACGGCCGGCGCCGTGCTGGGCCAGCTGCGCGCCAACGAGGCGCGGGCCGTGGCAGTGTCCAGCGTGGCGCGCTCGGAAATCCTGCCCGACGTGCCCAGCGTGGCGGAAGCGGGGCTGCCCGGCTTCGACGTGTCCACCTGGTACATGCTGGCCTTTCCCGCCGGTACGCCGGAGCCGGTGCTGGCGCAGATGCAGGCGGAGATGGCGCGCGCCCTGGCCGGGCCGGAGCTGCGACGGCAGATCGTGGGCCTCGGCCTCGTGCCCGTGGCGGGCACGCCGGACGCGGCGCGCACGCTGCTCGGGCAGCAGGTGGCGCGCGCGCGGGAGCTGCGCGCGGCGGCCGGGATCCCGCAGCAGTGAGCAGCGCGGGGGAGGAACTGCCCCAGGGGTTCGCCGACCGCCTGCTGATCCGCGACCTGGTGGAGAACTGGGCGATCTGGCGCGACACTGGCGACTGGGCGCGGCTGCGGAGCTGCTGGCACGCGGAAGGTCGCATGGTCGCGACCTGGTTCGAGGGCAGCGCCGACGAGTTCGTGGCCTTGTGCCGCGGCGGCTTCGAGCGCGGCGTGATGGCACAGCACGTCCTCGGCGCCACGGCGGCCGAGGTGGTGGGCACGCGCGCCGTGGCGCAAACGCGCATGACCATCCACCAGCGCGCCGCGGTGCACGGGGTGGAATGCGACGCCGCCTGCTTGGGCCGCTTCGTGGACCTGCTGGAAAAGCGCGAGGGCGTCTGGGGCATCCTGCTGCGCCAGCCCGTCTACGAGAAGGACTGGCTGAGCCCGGTGGCGCCGGATGCGCAGCTCTCGCTGGACCCGGCGCTGCTGGCGCGTTTCCCGGCCGGCTATCGCCATCTCGGCTACCTGCAAACCGCCGAAGGGCGGCAGGTCCGCACCGACCTGCCGGGCTTTTCCGGCCCGGCGGCGGACGCGTTGCGGGCGCGCTGCGCGGATTGGCTGGCACGGCGCGACGGAACCGTGCCGTGAGCGGGGCCGGGATGCTACATACGGAAGTGCTGGTGATCGGCGGCGGGCCGGTGGGCCTGGCGTTGGCGGCGGAACTGGGCGGGCGCGGCATCCGCACCCTGGTGGCGGAGCAGAACCTGCGCCACGCCCGCCAGCCGCGCGCCAAGACCACCAACGTGCGGTCCATGGAGCACATGCGCCGCTGGGGGTTGGCGGAGCGGCTGCGCGCCAGTTCGCCGCTGCCGCCGGACTACCCGACCGACATCATCTTCGCCACCCGGCTGTTCGGGCCACGGCTGGCGCGGATCGAGAACGCCTTTTTCGGCGCCCCGGGCCGCAACGAGCTGTATTCCGAGCACGCGCAATGGGTGCCGCAATACACGGTGGAGGCCGTGCTGCGCGACCACCTCGCCACGCTGCCCGCGGTCACCACGCGCTTCGGCCTGCGGCTGGACGCGCTGCATCAGGACGGCGGCACGGCCAAGGCGGTGCTGGCCGATACGGCGACGGGCGAGGCGCTGCGGGTGGGCGCGGACTACCTGGTCGGCGCGGACGGCTCCCGCAGCGCGGTGCGTGGTGCGCTGGGCATCCGCATGCGCGGGGAACACGCCTTCGCGCAGAACTACAACTTGGTGATCCGCGCCCCGGCGCTGCGCGAAGCCTTCGCCGCCGGCCGCTCCATCATGTACTGGCTGGTCAACCCGGATTGCGCGGCCATCGCCGGTCCGATGGACGAGGGCGATACCTGGTATTTCGGCTTTCCCGTGCCGAACGGCGCGCCGCCGCTGAGCGAGGCCGAGCTGCAGGCGCGCATGACCGCCGCCTTCGGCCGCGACGTGGGGGCCGAGATCCTCACGGTCGACACCTGGGCGGCGCACAGCCTCCTCGCCGACCGCTACCGCGACGGCCGCGCCTTCCTGGCCGGCGATGCCTGCCACCTGCATCCGCCTTTCGGCGGCTACGGCATGAACCTGGGCATCGCGGACGCGGTGGATCTCGGCTGGAAGCTGGCGGCCCGGCTGCGCGGCTGGGGCGGCGAGGCGCTGCTGGACAGCTACGAGTCGGAGCGCCGCCCCGTGCACCGCCGGGTGATCGAGGAGGCGGTGGCCAACTACGCCATGCTGGCACCCAACCTGCTGCGCCCCGGGCTGGAGGAGCCGGGCGCGGCGGGCGAGGTGGCGCGCCGGGCGGTGGGCGAGCTGATCCTGGCGCACAAGCCGCGCGAGTTCCGCACCCTCGGCGTGGTGCTGGGCAGCCATTATTCCGGCTCGCCCGCCGTGGTGCCGGATGGCACCCCGCCGCCGCCCGACACGGTGACGGATTACGTGCCCAGCGCGCATCCCGGCTGCCTGGCGCCGCATCTGTGGCTGCGCGACGGCGCATCCCTCTATGACCGCTTCGGCCCCGGCTTCACGCTGCTGGTCACCGCGCCGGGCGCCGACACGGCGGAGTTCGAGCGGGCGGCGCGGGAGTTGGGCGTGCCGCTGCGCGTCCTGGCGCCCGGGGATGAGCGCCTCTTCGCGCTCTACGGCGCGCCTCTCGCCCTGATCCGCCCCGACCAGCACGTGGCCTGGCGCGGCGACGCGACGACCGATGCGGCAGCGGTGCTGCGCCGGGCCTGCGGTCGCGAAGGCGCGGCGCCGGCCCTGCCGCATTCCATCACCTCGGAGGTTTCGGCATGACGTGCAGCCTGCGGCGACGCTCCCTTCTGGCGGCTGGTTCCGCACTGACCCTGCCCGCGCTGGCACGCGGCGCGGCGGCGCAGGCGGCTTTCCCGTCGCGCCCGGTGCGGCTGATGCTGGGTGTGCCGCCGGGCGGTGCGCCGGACGTGGCGGCGCGGCTGATGGCGGATGCCTTGTCGGCGCGCTGGCGCCAGCCGGTGGTGGTGGACAACCGCCCGGCCGGCAATGGCAACATCGCGGCCCAGGCGGTGGCACGAGGCGAGGCGGACGGCCACACGCTGCTGATGGCGCAGGCCTCCATCCTGGTGCTGAACGACCTGGTGATGCGCGACGTGCCCTTCGACGTGGAGCGCGACTTCGTGCCGATCGCGCTGCTGATGGTCACGCCCTTCATGCTCGCCGCGGCGCCGGGACTGCCGGCCTCCAACCTGGCGGAGCTGCGGGAACTGGCGCGGGCGCGCGGCGGACGGATGACCTTCGCCACCAGCGGCGCCGCCAACCTGCCGCGCTTCGCCGGGGAGATGCTGAAATCGGCGCTGGGCATCGAGATGAGCAACGTCGCCTATTCCAGCGTGCCCAACGCCATCCAGGACACCGCGATGGGCCGCACCGACTTGGTGATCGACGGCACGCCGGTGATCACGCCGCAGGTGCGCGGCGGCACGCTGAAGCCGATCGCCGTCACCTCCGCCGAGCGCTTCCCGATGCTGGAGGACATCCCGGTGGTGGCGGAAACCGTGCCGGGCTTCCGCTCGGTGGGCTGGTTCGGGCTGGTGGGGCCGCGGGCGATGCCGGCGCCGGCGGTGCAGCGCGTGGCGGCGGATATGCGGGCCGTGCTGGAAGCGCCGGAAATCCGCGGCCGGTTGCTGCGCGACTTCGGCGCGGCGGTGGTGGCCAACTCGCCGGCGGAGTTCGCGGGCTTCCTGACCGCGGAACGGCAGCTCTACCGTGGGCTGGTGCGGGGTTCCGGCGTCACCATGGACTGAGGCGCGGTTGCGCCCTGCCGGCCGTCAGGGGGCCGCAGCCAGGCGCGCCAGGGTGTCCGGCTGCACTGGTATGGCTCAGCCGGGTCCAGGCAGCTATGCCTTCCTGCTGGCGCCCATCGTGGTGGTGGGCGTCCGCTGAATGCAGGCTCGGCTTTCTCGCGGCGAGCGGGCGAGGGGCGGACGGGGCCGTCCGACACGTCGGACGGCCCCGTCCGGATGCGCCACTGAAGCGCCGCCCTGGCCAGCAGCCTGCTCGCCGGCCTCGAACTCGCTCGTAACGGCCAGCTACGCATCGAACAAGAACAGCCGTTCGGGACAATCCTCCTCGCTGCAGCACAGCCCACGCCGGTGTTACAAGGCGCAGTATAGTAATTACACGGGGGAGACGAAGGGTTGGGAGCGAGTGTTCGAAGCCCGCCTATAGCTCCAGTCAGCTCCTAGACCAACTTTCTCCCAGCAGGTACAGGCCGCACAGAAGCGCATGTGCGGCCTGGGTTTTTGGTCGCAGGGTTGATGATGCGATTTCGGAATGAGGGCTGAATGCTCTTTACGGAGCACATTTCGTCCGAGGGTTGGGAGTTGGGCGATTTGGTCTACGAGCTTCAAAGCATTCATGAGCCCGTCGTTTGGGCGTTCTGGGTGTCATGGCAAAACCCCTTCTTCCAGACGAGCTCTGTGCAGCGACCGAGCCGCTGCTGCCGTCGAAGCAGTTCGAGCCGAAAGGGGTCGATCCCGTCTGGCAGACCGAGCAGCATCTGGAAGGAGCGTCATGGGGCAGATACTGCTATGAGCGGGCAAGGCGGCGGTACCAAGCCGCAGCGTTGTCACTTCAGCGACGCAACAAACTGCGGAGTGTCTCATGGTGATCGCCGACCTGTTCTCCGCGCCCGACGGTATCCTCAGCCTCGCGCCTGCGAACAAGGCGGAGCTTCTCGCTATGCTCGCCGCCGAAGCGGCCAGCCGTCTCGGCCGCGCGAAGGAGGATATCCTGCAGCCGCTGCTGGCGCGTGAGAAGCTGGGTTCCACTGCCCTGGGCCGCGGTGTCGCGTTGCCACACTCGCGGCTGGACTGGCTGCAGGAACCACTGGCGATCCTTGTCCGCCTGACCCGGCCCATCGACTTCGAAGCCCGGGACGATGAGTTGGTGGACCTCGTCTTTCTCGTCCTCTGGCCGGAATCGGAACCGGAGGGCTTCCTGCCCGCATTAGCCGGCATCTGCCGCGCCTTGCGGGACGACCAGCTACCGCGCCAGCTTCGGCGGGCCGGTTCCAGCGCTGAGGCACTGGCAAGGCTGCAGGAGGCGGATCGCCTGGACCCTGACGCACAGCCCTGACACCAGTCGTGGGCCCACCCTGAGGATCCACCCCTTCGACTTTTGACCAAAGGACGGCGCCCATTGCCCGACGCCCTCTTTCTTTCGGCTGCCATTGGCTTGCCCTATCTCGGCGCCGTCGTAGTGGCTCTGCTGCCGCGCAACGGGCGGAAGCTGGAATCCTGGATTGCCGGGGGCGTGGCACTGCTGGCCCTGGCGTCGGTCTGGGCGCTCTGGCCTTCCGTTGCCGCGGGGCAGGTGCCGCGGCTGGAACTGCCCTGGGCGCCGGAGCTCGGACTGACCCTGGTGCTGCGGATGGATGGGCTCGCCGGGGTCTTCGCCGCCATGGTGGCGGGCATCGGCTTCCTGGTGGTGCTCTACGCCCGCTACTACATGTCGCCGGACGACCCGATCCCGCGCTTCTTCGCCTTCCTGCTCTTCTTCATGGGCTCGATGATGGGGCTGGTGCTCTCGGGCAACCTGGTCCAGCTCGTCTTCTTCTGGGAACTGACGAGCCTCTTCTCCTTCCTGCTGATCGGCTACTGGCAGCAATCGGCCGCGGCGCGGGACGGGGCCCGCATCGCGCTGACGGTCACGGCGGGCGGCGGCCTGGCGCTGTTCGCTGGCATGCTGCTGGTGGGGCATATCGTCGGCTCCTACGACCTGGACCGCGTCCTGGCCTCGGGCAACGTCATCCGCGAACACCCGCTCTACACCCCGGCGCTGGTGCTGATCCTGCTGGGTGCCTTGACGAAGAGCGCGCAGTTCCCGTTCCATTTCTGGCTGCCGCAGGCGATGGCGGCGCCCACGCCCGTTTCGGCGTACCTGCACTCCGCCACGCTGGTGAAGGCCGGGATCTTCCTGATGGCCCGGTTCTGGCCGGTGCTGGCCGGCACGGAGGAGTGGTTCTGGATCGTCGGCACCTGCGGCACGATCACGCTGCTGCTCGGCGCCTATGTCGCCATCTTCCAGCACGACCTGAAAGGGCTGCTGGCCTATTCCACCATCAGCCATCTCGGGCTGATCACGCTGCTGTTGGGACTGAACAGCCCGTTGGCGATGGTGGCCGCGATCTTCCACACCATGAACCATGCGACATTCAAGGCCTCGCTCTTCATGGCCGCCGGTATCATCGACCACGAGACGGGCACGCGCGACATCCGGCGCCTGTCCGGCCTCAACCGGTCCATGCCCTTCACCGCGCGCCTCGCCCTGGTGGCCGCCGCCGCCATGGCCGGCGTGCCGCTGCTGAACGGCTTCATCTCCAAGGAGATGTTCTTCACGGAGGCACTGACCGCCTCCTCGGCCCCCACCGCGCTGCACACCGTGCTGCCGATCGCGGCGCTGCTGGCCAGCATGCTGGCCGTCGCCTACTCCCTGCGCTTCATCCACGGCGCCTTCTTCGGCCCTGATACGGATGACCTGCCCCACACCCCGCACGAGCCGCCGCAATGGATGCGCGTGCCGGTGGAGATTCTGGTCTTCCTCTGCATGGTGGTGGGGATCCTGCCCGCCGCCACGGTGGGGCCGTACCTGGATGTCGCGGTCCGGTCCGTGCTGGGGAGCGCGACGCCGGAATACAGCTTGGCGGTGTGGCACGGCTTCAACCTGCCGCTGGTGATGAGCCTCATCGCGCTGGCGCTCGGCGTGCTGCTCTACCGCCTGCTCCAGCGCCACTTCGACGCCGGCGTGGAAGGCACGCCCCTGATCCGCGGCCTGGATGGCCGGCGGATCTTCGACCGCGTGATGGTCTTCCTGTCCTGGCGCTTTGCCCGAACGCTGGAGCGGCTTCTCCGCACCAGCCGGCTGCAGATGCAACTGCGGCTGATGGTCTGTGCCGCCTTCGCGGCGGCGGCGCTGACCCTGGTGCCCCACGGACTTCGGCTGGGCGGCGTGACGCTGACGCGGGTGGACCCGGTGGTGGCGCTGATCTGGCTGGTGGGCGCGGGCTGCGCCATTGGCGCCGCCTACCAAGCCAAGTACCACCGGCTTGCCACGCTGGTGCTGCTGGGCGGCACCGGCCTGGCCACCTGCCTCACCTTCGTGTGGTTCTCCGCCCCCGACCTGGCGGTGACCCAGCTGCTGGTGGAGGTCGTGACCACGGTTCTGCTGCTGCTGGGGCTGCGCTGGCTGCCGAAGCGGGTGGAGTTCACCGACGCGTCCCGCGCCCTCCTGCCCCGGCTGCGCCGCGCGCGGGACCTCGTGATCGCGGTCGCTGCCGGTGCCGGACTGACGGCGGTGTCCTACGCCACGATGACGCGCCCCTCTCCGGAGGGCATCTCCCGCCACTTCCTGGAGCGCGCCTATACGGAGGGTGGCGGCACCAACGTGGTGAACGTCATCCTGGTGGACTTCCGCGGCTTCGACACGCTGGGGGAGATCACCGTGCTCGGCATCGTCGCGCTGACGGTGTTCGCGCTGCTGCGCCGCTTCCGCCCGGCGCCCGAGAGCACCGGCGTGCCGGATCAGCAGCAGGGCGGCGACGGCAACTGGCTGCTGGTGCCGGGCGTCATCATGCGGCTGATCTTTCCGGTGATCCTGGCCATCGCGGTTTTCGTGCTGCTGCGGGGGCACGACCTGCCCGGCGGCGGCTTTGCGGCGGGGCTGATGATGTCCGCGGCCATCCTGTTGCAGTACATGGCCGGTGGCACGCGATGGGTGGACGACCACCTGCGCGTCCGCCCGCTGCGCTGGATGGGTGCCGGCCTGCTGCTGGCGGCGGGCACGGGCGCCGCCGCCATGGCGGTGGGGCGTCCCTTCCTGACCTCCTACTTCGCCTACGCGGACCTCGGCTGGCTCGGCAAGCTGCCGATGGCCAGCGCGGTCCTGTTCGACCTCGGCGTGTTCGCGCTGGTCTTCGGCGCCACGGTGCTGATGCTGATCGCCATCGCGCACCAGTCCGTGCGCAGCCCGAAGCCGGCCCGCCCCGTGCCCCCGGACCGCGCGCCGCCCAGATCTGCCATCGCGGGAGACGACTGATGGAATTCATCCTCGCCCTTTCCATCGGCGTGCTCGGCGGGTCCGGGGTGTGGCTGCTGATGCGGCCGCGCACCTTTCAGCTCATCATCGGGCTATCGCTGCTCTCCTACGCCGTGAACCTGTTCATCTTCAGCATGGGGCGCTTTCCCGTAGGCCGGCCCCCGATCCTGGAACCCGGCACCGTCGGCGATCCGGCCGCCTTCGCCGACCCGCTGCCGCAATCCCTGGTGCTGACCGCCATCGTCATCGGCTTCGCCACCACGGCTCTCTTCCTCGTGGTGATGATGGTCGCCCGCGGGTTGACCGGCGGCGACCACGTGGACGGCCGGGGACCGGGGCGGTGAACGGCTGGATGCAGCACCTGGCGGTGCTTCCCATCGCCATCCCGTTGCTCGCGGGCGCGATCATGATCCCGCTGGAAGACCAGCGCGGCCGGGTGCGGGCCGCCCTCGGCATCGCCTCGGCGCTGGCCCTGGTGGTGATCAGCGCCGTGCTGGCCTGGCAGGCGCATGCCGGCACCGGGGCCACCACCATCTACCGCCTGGGCGACTGGCCCGTGACCTTCGGCATCGTGCTGGTGGTGGACCGGCTTTCCGCGCTGATGCTGGTGCTGACGGCGGTGCTGGGCTTTTGCGCCCTGCTGTTCTCCCTGGCGCGATGGCAGCGGATGGGGGTGCATTTCCACCCGCTCTTCCAGTTCCAGCTGATGGGCCTCAACGGCGCCTTCCTGACCGGCGACCTGTTCAACCTCTTTGTCTTCTTCGAGGTTCTGCTGGCCGCCTCCTACGGCCTGGCGCTGCATGGTTCCGGCGTGGCGCGCGTGAAGGCGGGGCTGCACTACATCTCTATCAACCTGGCCGCGTCCCTGCTGTTCCTGATCGGCGTGTCCATGATCTACGGCGTGGCCGGCACGCTGAACATGGCGGACCTTGCCTCGCGCATCCCGGAAATGCCGGCGGAGAACCGGCCGCTGCTGGAAGCGGGTGCGGCCATTCTGGGCCTGGCGTTCCTGGTGAAGGCGGCCATGTGGCCGCTCGGCTTCTGGCTGCTGCCGACCTACGCCGCCGCCAGCCCCCCGGCCGCCGCCATCTTTTCCCTGATGAGCAAGGTCGGCGTGTATGCCGTGCTGCGGCTCTTTCTCCTGCTGTTCGGCGAGGACGCCGGTGTCTCCGCCGGCTTCGGAAGCACCTGGCTCCTGGTGGGCGGCATCCTGTCCATCGGCTTCGGCGCCGTTTCCGTGCTGGCGACGCAGGACCTGTCCCGCCTTGCCGGGGCCTGCGTGCTCATCTCCTCCGGCACGTTGCTGGCCGCAATCGGGGCGGACCAGGTCGCGGTCACCGGCGGGGCATTGATCTACCTGGCCAGCTCGGTGCTCGCGATCGGCGCCCTTTTCCTGCTGATCGAGCTGCTGGAGCGCGGCCGCGAGATCGGCGCCGACGTGCTGGCCGTGACACTGGAGGCCTTCGGGGACGGCGAGGGCGACACCGAGGAGGACGGGGTCGGCTCCGCGATCCCCGGCACTATGGCGATCCTCGGTGTCTCTTTCCTGTGTTGCGCGCTCGTACTGGCAGGGCTGCCGCCGCTCCCGGGTTTCATCGGCAAGTTCGCCATGCTCAACGGTATCCTGAACCCCGGCGGGCTCGGCAACGCGCCGGGCCCCCTCTCGGCCGGTGGCTGGGCGCTGCTGGTGGCACTGGTCCTGTCGGGGTTCGCCACCGTGTTGGCCATGGCGCGCGCGGGCATCCGCAGCCTTTGGGCGACCACGCGCCTCGTCCCGGTCATGGGTGTCATGGAGATTGCGCCGGTCCTGCTGTTGGTCGGGCTTTGCCTAGCCATGACAGCGGGCGCCGGGCCGATCTCGCGCTACATGCAGGCGGCTGCCACGTCCCTGCATGCGCCGCAGGATTACATGCGCGGCGTCATGGGGACCCGGGAATGAGGACGAGACTGCTGCCGCACCCGTTCCTCTCGGCGGGGCTGTTCATCATGTGGCTGCTGCTGCAGCGGGACTTCACGCCGGGGCCGGCGTTGGTGGGCGCCGCCGTGGGGCTGGTGGGGGGCTGGGCGCTGGCGCTACTGCGCCCTGGCCGCCCGCGCATCGGCCGGCCCGGCACGATGCTGCGCCTGGCGGGGCATGTCGCGCTGGATGTGCTTCGCTCCAACCTCGGCGTAGCTCAGGTGATCCTACTGCGGCGCAAGGACCGGCGATCGGGCTTCATCCACATCCAGCTCGCTCTGCGAGAGCCGCAGGCGCTGGCCGTCTTAGCCATCATCCTCACCGCGACCCCGGGGACGGCTTGGGTGGAGTTCAACGCCGAGGAAGGATGGCTGCTGCTGCACATCCTCGATCTGGTGGACGAGGCCGAGTGGGTCCGCATCGTCAAGGAGCGCTACGAGGCGCCGCTGATGGAGATCTTTCGATGAGCCGGGACGTCCTGCACTGGTCACTCCTGTTGGCGCAGATCATGCTGGGTCTTGCTTTCGTCTGCTGCGCGTACCGCGTGGCGCGCGGCCCGCGGGCGCAGGACCGGGTGGTGGGGCTGGATACGCTCTACGTGAACGGCATGCTGTTGTTGCTGACTTTCGGGATCCGCTCCGGCACCGACGTTTATTTTGAGGTCGCTCTTATCATCGCGCTTCTGGGTTTCGTCAGCACGGCCGCTCTGGCGAAGTTCCTGATGCGTGGCGAGGTGATCGAATGAGCTATTCCTCCGAACTGTCGATGCTGGTGGCCATCCCGGTCGCGCTTCTCCTGCTGCTGGGATCTGGGCTGTCGCTCGCCGGCGCCTTGGGTCTGCTGAGCTTGGGAAGTTTCTATGAGCGGCTGCACGCGCCGACGATTGGCACCTCCTGCGGCATGGGCTTCGTGCTGCTTGCCTCCGTGATCTACTTCTCCACCCTCCAGAGCCGGATGGTGATCCATGAGGTACTGATTGCGGTCCTTGTCCTCCTCACCACGCCCGTCACGCTGATGCTTGTCGGCCGGGCTGCACTGCACCGGGACAGGCTGGAGGGCAACCCGGAGGTTCCGCCCACGGCTCGCCCAACGCACGCAGATCAGTCCGGCAGCATCTGATATCCGCCTGGAGCACATGGGCGAAAGGGGTTGCTCCTCCTAGTGGTCTGAGTTAGAAGTTCTCTGTCACATTGGATGGGGTGTAGGGTGGGGCGTCTCTGGTGGGAGGCGTCCATGACCCGTGGCCCGAGAGCGGCAGCGCTGGTGCTGACGGAGGAGGAGC